>CAZQWZ010000036.1:0-16662 GCA_964596935.1 uncultured Roseivirgaceae bacterium | reverse complement strand
CACAGTACCCCTATACCTTTTCAAGAGGGCACGATTTTCCAGTCACAATTATTAAATAATGATAAATTGGCGCCCAATAAACGACTTCCTATCTAGCTGCTTTAAATATCCTATGGTATCACTATTGTTTGTTTATCCACACTATAAGCGGTAAAATGACCTAGAATACTTTCCGTCCAATTATTACGTGGGTTGCCAGGTGCAGCACTGCCTCCTGTTGGATTACCCGTGCTAGATACAATATCGGCCAATGCAAAATAATAGTTATAAGCATTTTTATCAAAGCTTATAAGCGATACTTCTACAACCTCCTCAGAATCGAATAATCGTGCAGCAAATTGAATGGGTACATCAATATATTGCTCGTCTGAGTTTTGATCATCCAGTACAAAAATCTCTGTTTGGTCAACATCCTCTCCATTAACTTTATATCTAATCCTATAGTAATTATCTATTCCAGCAGGGTCGTCAAAGGCAACATAAAGAATAAATTTGGGCTCATCTATAGTATCATCACTTCTAAATCCTCCTCCTGTTGCTTCTTCTGTTCTTAATTCGATAATAGGCACTTTAGCGGGCATAAAAGAACTGGCGTAGTACGTTATTCCGCCCCAATCAACTTCTAGTGAGAAGGTATTATTGGTTAAGGCGGTAACTTCTAATTGGTAATGGCCATCATTTATATGTGGAATACTCGTAGTAATTCCTTCTGCGTTTATATAACGAACGGTAGCATCAGTAATGGATGGAACAGGCCGGCTTATTTTTTTGTCGTCATTCCTGCGAAGGCAGGAATCCCTAAGAGAGAAACACAGGGCTTACAGATTCCTGCCTTCGCAGGAATGACGTGGGTTTGTTAAGGCTGTTTATTGATTTATTAGAAGGACTATACCAATTTTTCAGCATAAGAGCCAGCTTTAATAAGTTGGCTTATTTTTTCTTCCACCACTGGCTTGTCTTCTTTATAAGTAACTCCCATCCACTGTGCAGTACTTTCTAGCACTTTAATTTTTAACCCCTTTTGTTTCATCATGGTAGAAACAATTGAAGGAATGTAAAATTCAGCCTTTTCATTTTCGTAATTCTCTTTTACAAAGGCCTTAAATTGAGCTTCAGCCTCATCAAAAAAGCTAGGCATAAAACCCCAAAAATTCATAGATACATAAGAGATTTCATTCAAAGGAGTTTGATTGCCTTCGGCATCTTTAAAAACCACCTCTCCATTTATACGCTCAATATTGGTTCGCTCAGTAATGGTATTTAAATTATTGTCTTTATCCGTTTCACAAATTCCTCTCGATACAAATCCGTGATCGGATAGCGTATTTTTAAGGATATACCCCACCATGGCATTTTCAGATTCTGAAATGCCATTTTGCAAATAATTGCTTATTATTTTAAAAGCATCGCTTCCATAAAAATCATCTGCATTAATAACTGCAAAAGGCTCGTTTATTAAATTTTTAGCAACCATTACCGCATGCCCCGTTCCCCAAGGTTTTTTGCGTTCAGGTAAATTATCAATTCCATCAATCGGTACATTTACTTCTTGAATAGCATACTCTATTGTAATTTGATCTCCCCACCTAGGATCAAAAAGGGCTTTCATATCATCCAAAATATTTTGACGAACTACCATTACAATTTTGCCAAAACCTGCTTGGATGGCATCATAAATAGAATAATCAATAATAGTTTCGCCCGATGGGCCTACTTGGTCGGCTTGTTTAAGACCACCGTAACGGCTGCCCATACCAGCTGCAAGTACAAGAAGTGTTGGTTTCATAAAGAAGATGTTAGATTTTTAGGCGTTAGATATTAGATAAAAGACGTTAGACTAACATATTTTCAAACTGTGAATTAAACGGTTTGTGAAAAATTTGTGTAAAACGCAGAAATTTTGGATTTGATATAAAAAAGACACAAGACTTATTCAATTCAAGTCTTGTGTCTTTTGTCTAATAATCTTAGGTCTAATTATTATAATTGAGCATCTAGCTTACCCGCAAGCACTGCTTTTGGCACTGCACCAATTTGCTTGTCAACAATTTCGCCATTTTTAAAAATAAGCAAAGTAGGAATACTTCTAATGCCAAATTCAGCTGAAGTAGAAGGGTTTTCATCCACATTTACTTTAGCAATTACAGCTTTACCTTCGTAGTCGGCAGCCAATTCTTTCACTATTGGCCCAATCATTTTACAAGGACCACACCATTCTGCCCAAAAATCCACTAAAACAGGCTTGTCTGTATCTAAAATTTCTTTAAAGTTAGCATCTGTTATTATTTGAGGTTCCATTCTATAGTATTATTAAAATTTTGTTTCTTTTCAACACAAATATATTATAAATAATTCCCAACTTTTAATTAATTAGAAAGGATTGATTCATAATTAATAGAGATTACTAGTTGGGTTAGGTAAAAGATACTCAGAAGCGAAAATGCACGTGTACTAAAGTTGAGTTATTATACGTATCTTTAATAAAAAAAATGAATACCAAGTTAACATTAACTATAGAAAAAGAGGTGATTCAAGTAGCAAAGGATTATGCGAAAGAAAAAGGACAAAGTCTTTCTGAAATGGTTGAAAACTATTTTAAGTTAGTTACTGTAACCAAAAGAAAAATTGAACCAAATCAACTTTCACCTCGAATTAAACGGCTAAGGGGTATAATAAAGACGGATAGGAATATCGATTATAAAAAAATATTGGAAGAAGAATTAAGTAAAAAATATGACTCCTAAAGTATTTATTGATTCTGATGTTGTAATTGATTTTTTTACGGATAGAAAACCTTTTGTAAATTCTGCGAGTGAATTATTTGAATTAGCTGAATCGAGTAAATTGGAACTATTTATATCCGCAGTGAGTATCAACAACATTTACTACATCGTGAGAAAATTTCTAGGCCATAAAAAAACGATTACTGTAATTGAGGAACTAACCGAAATGACTCATATTATTGGAACATCTCGTGATGAAATAATTCAGGCACTTCGAAATAATTTTAGTGATTTTGAAGATTCGATACAGTATTCAACTGCCTTAACCATTAAAGGCATCGAAACCATTATTACTCGAAATGTACGAGATTATAAGAATGCTAATATTGCTGTAATCACACCAACAAATTACTTAAAAATGCTGAAGGGATAAGCCTTAGTTTTTACAGTTAAGTTCTATAGCTTACAGCAATCTATAATTAAAGGTTAAAGTAGTATTCTTTTATAGGGTTACCCATTTAAAGCACAGATAATATATTTGAATTAAATAAGGTCAAATATATGGTCATCCTGAATATATATCAGGATCTAAAGATGCTTTTTGACCAGATTCTGAAATAAATTCAGAATAACTTGTTTATTGGTCTATTCGAGACTTAAATGGGTAACCCTATTCTTTTAATGCAAAAAAACAGTATAGCATCATTCCTGCGAAGGCAGGAATCTGTAAATATGGAAGAGTAGCAGTTGTGATAAAAAGTGTAAAACTTAGTCACTTGTTGTCTTTTTTTAGCATTATATAAGGCGGATTCCTCCGATAGCTATCGGAGGAATGACGTGCTTTTTTGATTAGTATTTACGGCATATCGCATTTTTGCTGTTGTTATTAGAATTTAACCGTTTTTACCTTACTCTTTTTTTGCAAATTTCTTAAAATCAGGCCTGGTTTCTTTGGGCACTTCTATTTGATCAGAAACAATTCTATACTCAACAGAGTCGAGTAATGTTAGCCCATTAATTAATTCGTTGCTGGGTGTAACCATATATTTTTTAGATAATAGTTCAACTTTAAGGTTTTCTTCTTTGCTGTATAAGGTTAATACAAATTTGCATTTTCCGGGGTTCTCGATGGCAAGCATTTCAATTTTATCTACGAGCTCTTCTGTTATTGCTGATACTTCTAAACTAAGCTGAACTTCTTTGCTTAAGTCTTCTCTAATACTCGATAATAGTTTAATTACTCTTGGTCTAAATTCCCATTCGCCTGGGCTTTTATAGCGTTCTTCCACCTTGCCAATCATATACACAAAACCTCCTATTTGTAGCATATGTCGGTTTTTCATATAATCTTCGCCAAACATGGCCATATCCAAGCTGCCATTATAATCTTCGATACTAAATAGCCCAAATGGAGCCCCACGTTGGGTGGTGCGTTCTATAAATTTTGTAACGATTCCTGCTACACGTATTATTTTATCTTTAAAGTCCTTGTATCTATCAACGGTGCAAGTACAGAAATTTTCTATGTCAATTTTATATTCATCCAAAGGATGACCAGAGATGTAAAAGCCAACCACTTCTTTTTCAATTTTTAGCTTTTCAATATCGCTGTATGGTTCGCAAATAGGGAATTTTGGTTTGGGAATTTCTACACCACTATCACCCCCAAACATAGAGTGCTGCGCAGCATTTTTATCTTGCTGAAAACTATTGCCATACCGAACAGCCAACTCAATGCCACTTGGCTGATCCCCTTCTTGAATAAGGTATTGCCTTCGATTGGTTCCTTCAAAACAATCGAAAGCACCGCCCATGGCTAAGCTCTCAAAAGTTTTTTTATTTACAGACCGTAGGTTTACACGCTCTGAGAAATTGAAAATGTTTTTATAGCTTCCATTTTCATCACGTTCTGTAATAATGGCATCAACGGCTGCTTCGCCCGTGCCTTTAATTGCGCCTAATCCAAATCGTATTTCACCCTCTTTGTTTACTGCAAAGTTTATATTGCTCTCATTAATATGAGGCCCAAGCACAGGAATTTTTTGTTTTTTACATTCTTCGAGGAAGAAGGTTATTTTATCAATATTATTTTGATTGTGCGTAAGCACAGAAGCCATAAATTCCGGTGGGTAGTGAGCTTTTAGATAGGCCGTTTGATAGGCTACAACGGAGTAGGCGGCTGAGTGCGAACGATTAAAGCCATAGGAAGCAAACTTTTCCATTACGGCAAAAACTTCTTCTGCTTTTTCTCGATCAATATTATGTTTTTCTTTAGCACCAGCAACAAAAACTTCTCGTTGCTTCGCCATTTCATTTGCATCTTTTTTACCCATTGCTCTACGAAGCAAATCGGCTTGCCCAAGGGAGTAACCACCAAGAATTTGAGCAGTTTGCATAATCTGCTCTTGGTACACCATAATACCATAGCTATTTTTAAGTATAGGCTCTAGTAGCTCATGGGGATATACAACTTCTTCTCTGCCGTGTTTACGGTTAATAAAGTTGGGTATAAACTCCATTGGCCCTGGGCGGTATAAGGCGTTCATTGCAATTAAATCCTCAATATCTGTAGGCTTAAGTACTTGCAAATGCTTACGCATTCCATCCGACTCAAACTGAAAAGTACCAACAGTATCTCCTCTTTGATAGAGCTCAAATGTTTTTTCGTCTTCTAAGTCTATGGTGTCAATATCGATTTCGATGCCTCTATTCTGTTTTACCAAAGCCATGGCATCTTTAATTATGGATAAGGTTTTTAAACCTAAAAAATCCATCTTTAGCATTCCTGCCTTTTCAATTACTTTTCCATCGTACTGGGTTACTAATAAATTGGATTCTTTTGAAGTGGATACGGGGATATAGTTGGTAAGGGCATCTGGCGCAATAATTATACCTGCAGCATGAATACCCGTACTTCTAATGGAGCCCTCCAATTTTTTAGCCATATTAAGAATAAATCCTTTTTCAGAATCTTCTTTCCGAATGTCTTCCAGTTCTTTTACTTCGGCAAAGGCTTTCGCAAGGGTAGTTCCTGGAGTATCTGGCACCAGTTTGGCCAAGGCATTGGCTTCGCTTAAAGGCAAATCTCTAACCCTTGATACATCTTTTATTGAACTTTTCGCAGCCATGGTACCATAGGTAATAATTTGTGCTACTTGGTTATACCCGTATTTATCCACCACATAGTCAATTACCTTTTGCCTTCCTTGGTCATCAAAATCAGTATCAATATCGGGCATTGATATACGCTCAGGATTAAGAAATCGCTCAAAAAGCAAGCTGTATTTTATAGGGTCGATGTTAGTTATGCCAAGAGCATAGGCAACCACTGAGCCTGCGGCAGAACCACGGCCTGGGCCAATCATTACACCTAGGTTGCGCCCTGCAGTTATCATATCAGCTGTAATAAGAAAGTAGCCGGCAAAACCCATGGTTTTAATTATACTTAATTCATGGTCTATTCGCTCTTCTACTTCAGAGCCAATTTCTCCATAGCGTTTGGATGATCTAGCTCCTTCGAGTGTTAAGTGTTTTAGATATTCATCTTCATCGGTAAACTCTGGAGGAAGCGGAAAATTGGGTAACAAAATATCTCGGGTGAGTTTTAGGTGTTCAACTTTGTCAACAATTTCATTGGTGTTATCAATGGCTTCTGGCACATCTAAAAATACTTGGTTCATTTCGGCCTGAGTTTTAAAAAAAAACTCGTTATTGGGAAACCCAAAACGATACTCTTTGCTACCAAATCCACTGCCTTCCCAAACTGGTTTGCTTTGCAGTTCGCCTGTGTTTACACAAAGCAAAATATCATGTGCAACCGAATCCTCCTGCTCCACATAATGCGTATCGTTGGTGGCAATTACTTTTAAATTGTACTTTTTGGCAAACTTAATAAGTACCACATTTACAATTTTTTGTTCTTCAATATCGTGGCGCTGAAGCTCGATGTAAAAATCTTCGCCAAACAGATCAATCCACCATTTTAAAAGCTTTTCGGCCTCTTCTTCACCCTTCGTAAGAATAGCTTGAGGTATTTCTGCTGCCAAGCAGCAAGAAGTGGCTATTATGCCTTCGTGGTATTTTTCGATTAGTTCCTTATCAATACGAGGCCATTTACTGTAAAGCCCATCAATATAGCCTAGTGAGCATAATTTGGTTAGATTTTTATAACCTGTGGCATTTTTAGCCAACATTAATTGATGATTCCTATTGTCTTTATTTTCCTTGGTAAACTGTTTTTTGTGCCGGTCTTTTACCAGATAAAATTCGCACCCAACAATAGGTTTTATGTTAAATTTACTAGCTTCAGCAACAAATTTAAAAGCACCAAACATATTGCCATGGTCGGTTAGTGCCACTGCTTTCATGCCATCGTCTTGTGCTTTTTTAAACATGGTAGAAATGTTAGCAGCGCCATCTAAAAGTGAATATTGCGTATGGCAGTGTAAGTGATTAAAATCGGGCATTTGTAACTAAAATTCTGTTTAAAAATATTTGGCAAGTTACAAAATAGCGGTGCTTATTGCAGCGCATTTTTTAAACAAATTATTGCAATTACTAAAATTGGAGTGGAATGATTACCTAAAGAGTATCACCCCTAGTTTTACATCAATTGACATGGGTAGTGGGAAAAGAAAACTATTGTTTACAAAGTTTTCGTTGGTTACCAATCTTCCTCCGAAATCTGATGGTTGAGGACTTAGTTTTTTTACTTTAATGCCTGCATTTATTCCGGTTTCAAAAAAAACTCGCTCTTGTTTTGATAGGAAACGGTAACCAATTTTTGCATAGAACTGATCAATTTTTGAAAAATATTCTTCATCAACATACCTAAAATATCGTTGGTCTTCCTCCACAATTTTTACAATATAATCAGCTTGAAAGGTGGATTCTAAATGCGAATATCCAAGGCCAACGAATGGCCCATTTTTATGTGCATTATTATCAAAATAAAATTTTACCTCGCCCATTATTTTAAAGCCGTGTTTATGTTCTGCGTGAGCACCGGATGAGCTAAAAATTTCTGAATTGAGAAGTTTGCTTCCTCCAAATTCTATTGATATTTTCTCTTGCCACATGTATTGTGCCGAAAACAGAAACGAAGGATAATTGTTTGGTAAAGCAGCCGCATTCCAAGTTAATGCAAAAGAATGCTTCGTTTTTGTAGTATCGTTTATTGCTGGAAAATCATTTTGTGCTATTGCAGGTATTGATAATGTTGCAAAAGTTAGAATTATGAGTATTGTTTTGATTTTTATACTAGTTACCATCATATATTATTTTACTTATCGCCACTAACTGATTGGTAGCGGTAAGCTCCATTTGCAGTAAGCTATTGGTTGTAGAAATTGTGAGGTGATTATCTTTAATGATAAAATCAATGGCATGAACATCGGGAAAATAGGCTACTTCGATAATGTTTTCAACATCAGAAACATCAAACCAAGTCATTCCATTTTCCTTTTCACCCACAAATAAATTATTGCCCATTAGCCCAAGGCCGTATGGAGATGTCATTGGGTATGAGTTAATTAATTGGGGGTTTGTAATATCTGATATATCAATGATGTCCAAAAAGTTTCCAAAATTTCCACAGTTTCGGCCTGCTCTTAGTGTTGCAAAAGCATATTGGCTATTTGCTACCACTGGGTCGCAAGCGGTTATATGATTATAAGATGATATCTGTTTTGGAGCTTCAGGATTGGAAATATCGTAAAATAAAACTCCAGAGGTTGTGCCTAAGTACAATATATTATCTAGCCTAAAAATGGTTTCGATGGTAAAGAATATATCTAGTTTGCCAATATTTATAATTTGATCAGAATTAGAAATGTCAAAAATTGAAAGTGCATTTTTTTCAACTACATAAAGATAGTTTTGATCTATGCTAAACTTTGCAATGGAGCCTGAGCTAGATACACCAGCATCATCAAATTGAAAACCATCTTCATTTTCGCAACTTAGAAACCAAAGAGATACAGTTAAAAGTAAAATTGTATAGATATGTTTCATATTAAAAATAACATTGTGGGTTGTAAATTGTTTCTAGTTTCCATCCAATTACATTCCCTTTGGCTCCATCAGCGCATTCAAAATAGTAGCCAGAATTAGGTGGGTAAGATTTGTCTTGTTGCTCGTAAGTAAAAACATTAGCTAGTTTACTTATTTGAATTGTACCATCAGGCTGAATATCTAGTGCCAATAAATCGGTGCCAGAATCGGCATAAACAATGCCGCTACTTATTGCAATATTGCTATTTAAGGGTATTTGAAAAAAACCTTTTTTTACAGGGTCAGAAGAATTTGTATTGTCTATAATATGAAAACCTCTCCCTAATTCTTCAATTAAAATATAGTTGGAATATTGATAGAATTTTCCTGGAGAAGAATAAGGAAGTGGCGCCTCTACTGATACTTCGGATTGCGAAGACTCATAAATAGGTATATAGCCCTCCGTTTCTTTTATATCAAACGAAGGAATAAACTCTCGACAGCTATTAGTTAAAAATAGTATTAGAATAAAAGCAAAGACAACTTTGAATTTATTTGCAAACTTATTGCCATAGGGGGAATAGCCATTTTTATGCATTATGTGTTTTTATATTATATTGATATTTTATTCAAATAATTGATTGGTAACTTATTGCTTAATTGGTTGTTGAGCGATCTCAACATCATTTGTAATAATACAATCAACTTCCATATTACCCTGCTTAATTATTTTAGTTTTTGAGTTTACTGTAAACACATCATCCATATCGCGAGTATTATTAAAACTAGCATAGTTGTTTTAAAATATTTAGCATAAGTACATAAAAATAGGCGTTTTACGTTGGTCTTAAATTGCACAATCAAAATCCGAATTAGTTGTTAATGGCTTAAAACTAAGAATTTGCTAATTATTATTTGCATTAATTTAATAAAATCATTTACCGATCTATGTTGATTCAGAATTTATGGCTATACTTATCTTTCTTTTAAAAAGTTGGCTTGAAAGTATTTTAAAAACGTTGCGCATTTTGTTTAAACAATTTCGAAAAAGTCATTCTTTAATACTACAATTAGTGGTGCTTGTGTGGGCAGTTCAAATGGTAATATTACCCTTGAAGCTAAATGCCCAACAGGTAAGCTCAAGTGTTCTTAATGGGTTTGGTGGTAGCGCTTCCATTCAAGGTCAAACGTATGATTCATCATTAGGCGAGCTGGCCATATCTACAATACAAGCAGGCGGTTACATAATAACACAAGGTTTTTTGCAACCCATCGATTTAAAAGTTGCCTGTGGCGATGTTGTACTAAAGTCTTTTCCCAATCCTGTGGTATCTGAAATAACCATTTTTGCAGAAGGGTGCGATGTTGAAGTGGCATCTGTAAAAACGTATGATTTATTTGGAAAATTGGTACACGAAGGAAATACAATGAATAATAAAATCAGCTTTTCGAGTATTGGTGTTGGGGTATATTTAGTGCGTGCTTATACTAAAAATAACCAAGTGGTTGGAGTGGTTAAAATATTAAAAACAACAATATGAAAACCCTACCAACCATCGTATTAGTAGTGCTAGCTTCTATGCAATTATTGGCACAAGCACCACTTGGCTTTAACTATCAAGGCATAGCTCGGCAAGCCGATGGTACTCCAATTTCGGAACAAACTATCGGTATTAGAATAAGCATTGTTGATGGCCCACAAGGGGATAATAAATTTGTAGAAGAGCATTTTTTGCAAACCAATGAGTTTGGTTTGTTTACTACGGTAGTTGGGCAAGGCAATGGGAATAGCACTTTAAATTCAGTTGATTGGGCATTGGGTAATTTATGGTTGCAAATTGAATTGGATCCAGATAATTCGGGTGGTTATATTTTAATGGGTTCTCAACAATTAATGAGTGTGCCTTACGCATTATTTGCCCAACAAAGTGGGCAAGGCCTTTCGTCTGGTTATGGTATTGCTGTAAATAATGGCACCATAAGTAATGTATTACCCGATCGGCCCATTACTTTAACCGGTATTGGTAATGTGCAAGTAACAGGCTCTTATCCTAACTTTACCATTGATGGAACCGCAAATACAGATGCAGATTCAGACCCAACCAATGAGATTCAATCATTGTCTAAATCTGGCAATACAGTGTCTTTATCCAATGGAGGAGGCAGTTTTACAGATGCAGTAGATGATGCTGATAATGATGCTACAAACGAAATTCAAGATTTACAATTGGCAGGAAATATATTGACAGTTACCAAAAACGGTACTGCAACTACGATTGACTTGAGTGCATACCTAGATAATACAGATACACAATTGACTGAGACAGAAGTAGATGCTTATATAGCAAATAATGGCTATTTAACTGCGGAAATTGATGGTGATGCAAGCAATGAAATCCAGACTTTAAGTTTGAATACTAACACCTTAAGTCTTACAAGTGGCGGATCGGTGGACTTATCAGAATATTTAGACGATACTAATACTCAACTAACAGAAGCCGAAGTAGATGCTTTTACAAATGATAACGGTTATTTAACTACAGAAGTAGATGGGAGTGTTACCAATGAGATACAAGATTTGGCGTTGATGGGTAATGATTTAGAAATCACGAATAATACTTCTGCTACAGCTATAGATTTATCTGGGTACTTAGATAATACTGATGAGCAGGATCTAAGTTTATCTGCGGTTGGCACAAATAGAACAATTGGCATTTCAGGAGGAAGTGGGGTAGTTGTTGATGTTGCTGATAACGATAATAATTCAAGTAATGAGCTTCAAACTATTTCAAAAGCGGGGAATACAGTTACTCTATCAGATGGTGGTGGAAGTTTTACTGATGAGGTAGATGATGCTGATTCAGATGTTTCCAATGAGATTCAAAATTTAAGTTTAAATGTAAATAGTCTAGATCTTACTAGTGGAGGGTCTGTTGATTTGTCTGGATATCTTGATAATACAGATACCCAAAATTTATCAAATGTTCTTGCGCAAGGCGCGAGTGCAGGGAATGTTATTATTACTAATTTGGGCGACCCAGTAAATTCCAAGGATGCAGTTAACCTTCAGTATCTGGAAGCGAAAGATGCTACGGATTATGCTTTTAAATCTGATATAAGTGATGCAGGAACAGGGGCATCTTTAACATTTGATTTGTCAACAATTGATTTTGATGAAGGAAATTTAATTACTACAACGCAAATAGTAATTACAGAATCAGGCATTTATTTTTTCAGTATTAAAGGAACATCTTCCGGTAATGCACTGTTGGTGATTAATTTAAATAACACGACTGATTATCCAGTTGGATTAATAAATCTAGGAAAGTATTTTGATACAGTATTTTTAAAATTGTCTGTCGGTGACATAATAGAATTAAGAGCGAACTCTACAACAAATGGAGAATTATTTACGCTTGAACTTTTCGGCTACAAAATCTAACAATCTACCTCAACCACCTTTTTAGTCTCAAAAAAGTCTTCTTTAAAAAAATCAGAGAGGTTTACCTCTCGGTAAGGTTTTTTAAGTTCAGCCATTTCTTCATCAAGATTGCCTCCTTTTAGGTATATTATAGCACCTTGAGGTTTAATTTTAGCTTGCACCCAGCCGTAAAACGGTTTAACTCTGGTTACTGCTCTACTAACCACATAATCAAACGATCCTTTTACTTCTTGGGCTCTAATATGTTCCGCTTTTACATTGGTAAGGTTTAGCGTATCGGCAATGGCTTTAACCACTTTAATTTTTTTTCCTATCGAATCAATCAAGGTAAACTCAACCTCGGAAAAAAGGATTGCTAATGGAATGCCCGGTAAGCCACCTCCAGTACCTACATCTAATACTTTAGCACCGTTTTCAAAGGTTTTAACTTTAGCGATACCCAGTGAATGTAAAATATGTCGTACATAAATCTCATCAATATCTTTTCTCGATACTAAATTAATTTTGGCATTCCAATCTTTGTACAAGTCCCCCAAAGCATCAAATTGCTCTTCCTGATGTTTGGTAATAGAAGGAAAATAATTTTTAATAAGCTTTACTCTACTTTTTGACATTACAGTAATTTTGGAACACAAAAGTGCTAAAAATTAAGTGGTACTTGTATTAATGGTAAGGATTTCTTCATTTCATTACGAAATGACGCATTGAATTGAAAGTGTAGCAAATAGAATCAGTTTTACTGCTAACCTGAGTTCCTAAGAACAATGACTAGACAAAGGAATCGTCTTTGCGGATTTTTTTGTTTAAAAATTTGTGACAATCTGTTCCTTTTATAACAGAATGCCACAAAAACACTTAGAATTTTTATTCGTTTGAAACGAGGAGTACGTTTTTTCGCATTGACGTATACTTTCTTATATCGACTCAGGTTACTATGGGAAATCCGTAAGTCTTTCCGAAGCAAGGCGGAGGAATCTTAGCCAATTTGAAAGAAATTGAATTTCTAAATATGCTCTCTTTTGTTTTTTACCAACTCTGAAAGTAATTCGCGAGCACGGTGAAGTTGAGCCTTAACCGTTCCTAAAGGTGAGCCAAGTTCTTTGGCAATTTCGTCATACGAAAACTCATCAAAATAGCGCAAGCGCACCAATCGTTGGTACTTAGCAGGCAGCTTGGTAACAAACATTTGGATTAACTCAATTTTCTGATTTTTAATAGCCATTTCCTGAGGATTAAGACCTTTATCAGGTAAATCAATGTTAATATTTACACCACTGTCATCGGTATAAGAGGAGTTTAAACTTGTAGTATTTAGCTTTTTCTTTCTTATAAAATCAATGGCATTATTGGTAGCAATTCTAAAAAGCCAGGTACTAAATGTATAGTCTTTTTTAAATTTATGAAGATTTTTAAATGCTTTGGCAAAAGCTTCGATGGTTAAATCTTCGGCATCATCAACATTGCGCACCATTTTTAAAACCATATAATAAACAGGTTTATTATAGCTTTTCATTAATAAGGCATAGGCTTGCTCATCGTTTTGATTTACTGCGAGGTCAATCAATCGAAAGTCTTTTAATGCCTTTTCGGAAAACTGTTTTTTTAACTCCATTTAACTTGCTTAATAAGCAGTGCTCTAATTCCTGTTACAAAGTAATATAGTACAAACATAAAGTCAAGCAGTATTAATCCCAAGAGGTTAAGCTTGGCTTCACTTTTATTTATAAAAATTGCAAATGCAAACCCCATTAAAATATACCTGCCTAAAAGTAATGCTATTGGAAACATTAGATTTTGGGTTGATATAATTTCAAAAGGGAGCAAACCCCATGTTAATATCCAAGATAACGTAAAAATGCCTAAAATGATTTTACTTTTTGATGAATAGTGTTTTCCAACTGATAAGTGCCTGGTTTTTTGGATGAAAAATGTTGATAATTTCGTTTTAGGAATTGAGAGAATACTGCTTTCTGCACTTATCGAAATACTCGTATTTGAACCATTGGCATATTTATTAACAAATATATCATCATCTCCACCCATCAAATTTTGAAACCCGTGAAACCCTTTGTTAGCAAGAAATAAAGATTTGGAATAACTCAAATTTCTACCAACACCCATATACGGCTTGCCTAAGGCAGCAGCACCCAAGTATTGGATTCCTGTAAGAATGGTTTCGAATCTAATAAAATAATTTAAAATACCCGGCTTTTTATCATAGCTTGAAAACCCCAAAACAAATTCACTTTTATCTTTCCAAGAATTGGCAAATGAGCCTATCCAATTATCAGAGTTTGGTGTGCAATCGGCATCCGTTAGCAATACTTGCTCATAAGATGCTGCTTTTATTCCAAGTGTAATGGCATATTTTTTAGCATTTAAATGATCGGGTAATTCATTAACGGTTATCACTTTTAGGTTCGAGTATTTATTGGCTGCGTTTAATAAAAAATCATACGATTCATCAGAAGAGCGATCATCAATAATAACTACTTCAAATAAATCATAGTTTTGCTTAAATAGCAAAGGCAATAACTTTTGTAAGTTTTCAAACTCATTTTTAGCTGCAATTATTACTGAAATACCATGGCCTTTTGTGATAGATGTAGCTTTTTTAATTTTTAGCACACCAACCAACCAAACCAACCAGTATATGAGTTGAATTATTACAACGGTTAAAAAAACAAATTCTACAATTAACATTTCTTTCATTAGTGTTTTTTAAAGTCGGCAAAGATATAGAATATTACTTCTTCAATTTGCGTAGAGCTTACCAACAATCAGTATTTTTGTTGGTCAATAAAATTGAGCGATGGAGTTTACGTTAAAAGCAAAAGATTCAAAATCAAACGCTAGGGCAGGAGTTGTAAAAACTGACCACGGTGAAATTGAAACCCCTATTTTTATGCCTGTTGGCACAGCTGGGTCTGTTAAGGCGGTACATCAACGTGAGCTAAAAGAAGATATAAAAGCCCAAATAATTTTGGGCAATACGTATCATCTCTACCTTAGGCCAGGTATTGATGTAATAGAGCAGGCAGGAGGCCTTCATAAATTTAATGGTTGGGAAGGCCCAATCTTAACCGATAGCGGAGGGTATCAAGTGTACTCCTTGGCTAATACTAGAAAAATTGTGGAGAAAGGGGTAACCTTTAAATCCCATATTGATGGCTCTAAACATGATTTTTCGCCTGAAAGAGTAATGGATATTCAGCGCATAATTGGTGCTGATATTATGATGGCTTTTGATGAATGCACTCCTTACCCGTGCGATTATGAGTATGCCGAACGTTCGATGCATATGACACATCGTTGGTTAGAGCGCTGCATAAAACGATTCGATTCTACCCAACCTATACATGGCTACAACCAAACATTATTTCCTATTGTGCAAGGCAGCACCTATAAAGATTTGCGAGTTAAATCTGCTGAGTTTATAGCCAAGCAAGATAGAGAAGGCAATGCCATAGGTGGTTTATCGGTGGGTGAGCCTGCGGAGGAAATGTACGAAATGACAGAATTAGTCTGTAATATCTTGCCAAAGGACAAGCCTAGATATTTAATGGGAGTGGGTACGCCTGCTAACATTTTAGAATCGATAAAGTTGGGTGTAGATATGTTTGATTGCGTTATGCCCACTCGAAATGCTCGAAACGGCATGCTGTTTACATCCGAAGGGTTTATCAATATTAGAAATGAAAAGTGGAAAAATGATTTTTCACCAATTGATGCTAATTTGGGAGGTTATGTAGATACCGCTTACTCAAAAGCATACTTAAGGCACTTGATGATTTCTAAAGAAATTTTGGGAGCGCAGATAGCAAGTATTCATAATTTAAGCTTTTATTTATGGTTGGTAAAGGAAGCACGCCAGCAAATTATTAATGGTACGTTTTCTGCTTGGGTAGATCCAATGATAAAAAGAGTCTCTACAAGACTTTAATTATTAATTAACAATTGTCAATTACTAATTGATTTAATGAAAATCCTAGATCGTTATATTCTTAAAAAACTGCTTTCCACCTTTTTGTTTGTGGTGTTTATCATCGTGGCGGTAATTGTGGTAATAGATGTAACTGAGAAAATTGGAGATTTTACAAAACCAGAAGTTCCTCTGGGTAGAATTTTTCGGTATTATGCAGATTTTATTCCTTGGATATCGAACTTGATTTCTCCTATTACTGTTTTTATTGCTACGGTTTTTGTAACCGCTAATATGGCAGCGCATACCGAAATTATAGCAATTTTGGCGAGTGGGGTTTCGTTTAAGCGAATGTTGGTGCCTTATTTTGGATCTGCTTTGATAATAGCACTTGTTAGTTTTTATTTTAATGGGTGGGTAATTCCTGAAGCGAATAAAAGTAGGCGTTCGTTTGAAATAGAATTTATTGAAGGTAAATATTACTTCTCTCAAACCAATTTTCATGTACAGGCTAGCCCTACAGTATATCTTTATTTAGAGCGTTTCGATAATAATAGAAATATTGGCCATAAATTTACAATGGA
>CAZQWZ010000035.1:0-16896 GCA_964596935.1 uncultured Roseivirgaceae bacterium | reverse complement strand
GCCCTCCAAGTGCTTGGGTAAAGGCATACCCTAAGGCAATTTTTAAGGTAATTACGCCAAGTAATTATATGGATTTTATTGAACTTTGATTTTGGTTTTTTTAAACCGAAGCACCAATAGGTTATTATTAATGCTTCGGTTTTTGAGTTTGATGTTAATTCTAATCTTCAGAAATATTGCCTAAAGTGGAGGTGCTTTGTCTTGTTACAGAAGCATCGCCTCTATACCTAACCTCTCCTAAAGTTGAAGCTTTAATGCTTAAAGTTTGAGATGCATACACTTTAGCATTTGCAGCACTACTTACTTTAACAGTAACATTTTGTGCACCATACTTATAAGAATCCAACTGGGCGGCAGATGAAAGAGTAGCCTCTAGCAAATCTCCTTTTCCTATTAAATTTAAAGAAGAGGCACTGCTTAGTTTTACTTCTAAAAAGTTAATATCAGAGTCAATAGTTAGTTCAGATGCTGAAGAAAGTCTTACGTATAATTTTTCTTCTTCAAACCCTGCGATGTCTCCAACAGTTGCTCCTTTAATAGTTAAACTTGTTAAGCTTGGCATAATAATTCTAAGCTTAACTTTTCGATAATCACTGTATAGCTCTAGGTCATCTTCTTTATAGGCAACTCTTAATAAACCATCCTTTTCAGTTACCTCAATTTCGTCCATTTTATATTGCTTTCCACTTAAAGCCACTCGGTATTCATCACCTTGTGCAATGCTTATGCTAAATGGGCCAACAACTTTTATTGCTTCAAAATTTTCGAAATCATACGTTTTAGTATTACCATAATTAGAGGTGCTTTCTTCAAATACTTCTTCGTAATTATTTCTTCTTTTGTTAATGCTTCTTTCACTTGCTAAACAAGTTGAGCAATCTAACCCTGTTTCGTTAAAGTAGAATTCATTCCCTTTTATATCTGATTTATAAAATCCATCGGAGTTAAAACCGTGGCGGAATAAGTCGCTAAAATTTTCGTTCATTCTAAATTTTACATCGTAAGGTATTAGCAAGGTTAATCTCAAATCTTGATCTCTAAAAACAGCATTATCAGTGAATTGGATATTTGAATCAAATATTAAAATTGAATCATTTTGAATAACATTATATTCAATCATCTTAGCATTGCTTGCAGCTTCCCTTTTAGTGGGGCCTTGTGCCGAAAATTCTTCGATTAATTTAATTTCAGTACCATCGTAGCCTTCCATTTTTAGTCTAATTCCGTCATAATCGTCTAGTCCGGTATTATTTATATCAAAATACATAGAAGTATAACCTGTATTAAAGTGGAGTGTTTCAGTTACTCTCGCATTTTCCTTGTATTGGAATAATACTTTAGGTATCGAAAATGACATCATTATAACTCCAATTATCCATAAGCCAAA
Organism: uncultured Roseivirgaceae bacterium; assembly: GCA_964596935.1. GTDB lineage: Bacteria > Bacteroidota > Bacteroidia > Cytophagales > Cyclobacteriaceae > JAKISE01. Next base: position 15,509 of record CAZQWZ010000035.1, on the reverse strand, counting down.
CATTGCCCATCCAAATGTGGCAGTAATTACAGATTTTTGTGAAAGGAGTGAAATGCCGACCAACAATAATAATAAGGCAGGAATTGCAGTAGCTAAATAAACACCGATTATACCTACTCTAGGAAATGATTCACTTATTAAATCTATAGGAATAAAATCTAAGTGTATAAATGTTGCTCCTGTTAAAATGCCTAAGAAGGCAATTACAGTAATGGTAATAGTGAAAAAAGAACTTATACCAAGTAATGAGATTATAATACCTGCAATAACTCTAGCTAGTTGCACAAAGAATTTAACTATTGGAGTAATAGCGAGGGCTATTCCTTTAAATATTTGCCCAATTATTCTAAATGGGAATAAAAATATTTTGGCCAATGTTGATTCTTCGTCAGGGTGCTGATCCTTTTCTTTGGCTTTTTTAATACTAGAATCTATGTTTTCTAGCGTTACTTTTTCGCCTTCCATTTGAACTTTATCGGTAATACTCGTTGCTTCTGGTACAATAACCCATAAAATAAAGTAAGCCAATAGCCCTACACCACCTAAGAAAATGGATAAGATAAAAAGCACACGAATTACTGTTATATCAATATCCAAGTAAGTTGCTATACCTTGAGATACTCCACCAATTACTTTTCCATCAGGGTTGCGGTAAAGCTTTTTCATTGATTTGTCTTCTTCCAGTTCATCAGAACCAGGAACGGCAATCCACATAATGATATACGCAATTAGTGCCAATGGACTTATAGAAAATGTGATAAACACATCGAAGAGTAAGATGATAAAACCTAGCCGAATCCAAACGGGATCAATCGAGAAGTAATTGGCTATGCCCGATGCAACCCCACCTAAAAGCTTCCTTTTATTATCTCTGTATAGCCTTTTTTTAGGAGGAGAGTCAAATTTGAAATTTTTCTCAGATGTTGAGCTGCTACTTGGCTCGCTGTATTCAGGGTCAGAATCATCTTCAATGGCTTGAAAATCCTGAATGCTACCCATGGTTGCAGTAAGAGCTAAAACATCGTCATTAGTAATTATTTGCTTATCTTCTTTTAATTTTTCTAGAAAAATTTCAGCAATTCTACTTTCAATATCTGCAATAATTTCGCTGCTATCATCAAATGAAGAAAAGTATTTATTTATCGAATCGAGATATTCTTTGAGCCGGTCAAATCCATCTTCTTCTATGTGGAAAATGATGCCGCTTATATTGATACTTATATTCTTTTTCATTGGTATAATTTTTTGTCAGGCTTATCTAACGGTTACTTGTTAGATTTTTTTGTGCGGTTAGTAATAAGTCTAGTTGATTTTACAAGATTTGTCCACGTGGTGTCCAGATTATCTAAAAAGGAATTACCATCCTTGGTAAGCGTATAATACTTACGAGGAGGACCCGACAAAGATTCTACCCATTTGTACTCGACCAATCCGGCCTTTCGCAAACGGGTTAGCAAAGGGTAAAGCGTACCCTCAACAATCATAATTTTGGCTTCTGTAAGCTCACGCAATAAATCTGATGCATAAACCTCGCCTCGACATATAATTTGCAAAATGCAGAATTCGAGAATGCCTTTTCGCATTTGAGTTTGAGTGTTTTCCAATTTCATTTTAATTCTGTTTTTGAGATATTCAACTTTAGCATTAGATGAAAACTCGATTAAAAAATTTAGTTAGCAACTTAGCTGATTGAAGAAATTGGAATTTCCCATAGAACCGACCGATGGAATAAGAGATTTTGTTGTTTCATAATGAGTTATTTTTGTTGATACCATGTTGTACGGCTAAAGTACCTTGTATAGCCAAGTACTATATGAAAAATTTTCGCTTTACTATAAAATACTTTATATAGGTCAATAATTAATTACTATAGTGCAATTAATAAGCAATTATAACCAAATTTTTGGTGATATTAATTTAGGGAGGGTTGTAATAAATCTATATTATTACCTGTATCAATTAATAATTGAATGGCTTTTAGTAGAGGTTTGTGCTTGCTAATTACTACGGTAGCTTTAAGCGTGCATTTTTCAGCAAACTCTTGCTCAATAATTGTTAACTCATAGGTATCAATCAATTTCATTACCTCGTTGGTGCTGCTGTAAGCGTATGAGATGTGAAAGGGGGAAGTGATAAATTGTTTTACAACGGTACTGTTATTTAATGCTTCTTCAGCGGTAGTTTTATAAGCGTTAATTAAACCGCTTACGCCCAATTTTGTTCCTCCAAAATATCGAATAACAACTATTAAGGTGTTTGTTAAATTAAAGGAGCGTATTTGCCCAAGTATAGGGTCTCCTGCCGAATGGTTAGGTTCGCCATCATCATTTGCCCTAAACTGTTTGGCATCATTACCTAACATATAGGCATAGCAATGGTGCCTTGCATCGTGATATTCTTTTCGTAGCTCTTCAAGTTTTTGGGTAATAGTGTCTAAATCTGAAACAGGATAAGCAAAAGCAAGAAACTTGCTACCTTTTTCTTTGTAAAGGCCATTGCCTATTTTGCTTATGGTAAAAAAATGATCTATCAATTTGAGCTAAAATATTTAATCTGTGTTGGCTTACTAGCCAAAAATACTATTTTGGTAGAAAATGAATGAAGTAATTTCTAAATCACTTAAAATAAAAGCCATTTCGTCTTCTGAAAGCATGAAGGATGCGCACTTTTTTAATTCCTCTAATTTTTTAGGTAATAAATTATTTAAGGTAAAAGGCTGGCAGTTGATCAAAGAAAAACCTGTTGCTCAAATATTTTTTTACATACATAATGGTATCGCCATTTCGGGTTATCAATCAACATTTGGTTCGTTTGATGTATTGGATTGTGTTACCAATGATGAGTTAAAATGGTTTGTTCGCACGTTGATTATTGAATTGAAAGAATGTGGAGTAGTAAAGGTGAAAATTAAAAATTTTCCTTCCTACTTTAGAAATGCGGATCTTATTGAAGATGTGTTAGTAGCATCTGGGTTTGATAATGTGCTAATTGAAACCAATCAGCATATAGCTATTGAGGATATATCTTTTGATAAACTGATAAGTAGAAATGAACGAAAAAAAATTACGCAGTGCATCAAAAGAGGTTTTACGTTTAGTATTGTTGGTGTTACAGAACTAGCTCCAGTATATGATTTAATAGTAGAAATAAGGGCTCGCAAAAAATACTCATTAAGTATGAGTTTTGAGGAACTCAATAATGCTATTGCAGCTAACCCAGATAATTATAAATTGTTTGTAATAAAGGATGGTGAATTAATTATAGCAATATCGGTTTCAGTAGTAATTAATGGTAATGTGCTGTACAATTTTTATCACGCTGATGATTTTAATTACCGAAATTTTAGCCCGATAGCCTTTTTGGTAAGTGAAATTTATAATTATTGTGAGGCAAATAATTACTCCATTCTCGATTTAGGAACTTCCTCAGTTGAGAGAGTATTAAATGATGGGCTTTTCAATTTTAAGAAAAATTTAGGAGCGAAATTATCAAATAAAATTGAATATACTCTATCATTATAATAAATGCAACAGCCACTTGTAACCATAATATGTATAAGTTATAACCACTCTAAATTTATTGTTGAGGCTTTAAATGCCGTTTGGGATTTAGAGTATCCTAGCATTCAGTTAATTATTGCGGATGATGCGAGCACAGATGATAGCCAGAAAGTAATTAAAGAATTAGTAAAAGATAAAGAGGTTGAACTGGTTTTTAATGCAAGCAATATTGGCCATTGCAAAACATTTAATAAGGCACTTAAATTAGCAAAAGGCGAGTTTGTAATAGACCTTTCTGCAGATGATATATTGATGCCTAATAGTGTTAGTATTGGAATTTCTCAGTTTAATAAAATGGGTAATTCGTATGGGGTCTTTTTTGCTGATTCAATTCATATAGATGAAGGTGGCAAAGAAATTGGAAAACATATTACCTCTTCATTTTTTTATTTAGGTGTAGTGCCGCAGGGAGATGTTTATCATAATTTGCTTGGCAAATATTTTATTAGCCCGCCAACAATGATGTATAGAAAAGCATTGCTTGGTGAGCTGGGTGGCTATAATGAAGCATTGTCTTACGAAGACTTTGATTTTCAAGTACGGTCTTCACGAATTGCTAACTATTGTTATTTGCCAGAAATTACTATTAAAAAACGAATTCATAAGGAATCAGCATCTACCAAACAATATAGTAAAAATAGCAAAATGCTAATTTCAACATTGCAAATATGCAAAACAGCTTTCGGCTTAAATATAACTAAAACGGAAGATTTTTCACTTATAAAAAGGCTAGGGTACGAAGCTAAAATGGCCTTGTTCTCTAGTAATTATTCAATTGCAATTCACATGTTTATTTTGGCCATAAAGGTATTTTTTAAGATACGATCTTAACATCTTTGTAAATGCTTAAAAATGCACCCATAGGAATTTTTGATAGCGGTATTGGTGGCCTTACTGTGGCACATGCCATAAAAAGGGAACTGCCCAATGAGAATTTTATCTATTTTGGCGACACTGCTCATTTACCCTATGGCGATAAATCAACAGCCACCATACAGGCTTACGCCATTAAAATAGCTGATTTCTTTTTGCAGCAAAAATGTAAAGTAATTGTAATTGCCTGTAATTCAGCTTCGGCCGCTGCCAACGATTTGTTAAAAGAATATGTGGCAAGTAAGGCAACTATTATTAATGTAATAGAACCAATGGTTGCCTATGTAAGTGAAAACCTATCTGGCAAAACGGTTGGGCTAATTGGTACCAAGCAAACGGTTAATTCAAATATTTACCCTACTTCTCTTAATGCAACAAATTCAACTATTGAGGTAAAATCGTTGGCTACGCCATTGCTTGTGCCTATGATAGAAGAAGGGTTTTTGCATAATAATATTGCACACGATATTATTGAAAAATATTTAGGCGATAGCTTGATTACAAAAATTGACTCGTTGATACTTGGATGCACTCATTATCCTTTAATTAAAGACGAACTAAGCGATTTTTACAATAATAAAGTTGAAATCCTTGATTCATCTATTGTTACAGCTAAGTATTTACGAAATTTTCTCGATTCAAATAATGCACTAAATAAATCCGAAAAAGAAGGAGAAAACAAATTTTACGTATCTGACCTTACCGATTCTTTTAAACATTCTGCAAAGCTGTTTTTTGGAGAGCCTGTGATGTTAGAAAAGTACAAATTGTGGGAATGATTTATTCTCGCAAAGTTGCTAAGGCGCAATTATGTATTGAAGTAAGCCTCCAAGTCTTTTTTTGCATCTTAGAGACTTTGTTAGAGACTTTTCTCCAAAACCAATCATAGATTGTTCACAATTCTGGTTATTCCATTTTTGATCAACTTCTCATTAAAATTAATAAGTAGTCCTAATTTTAGATTTGTTATTTTTAAATAGGTTAATAATTTTTTAGGATGAACTGGAGCAATGGTTTCAACAGATTTTAGCTCAATTATTACTTTGTTTTCTACAATAAGGTCTGTTCTAAAACCGATATCCATTTTTAAATTATCCCAATAAACTGGTATGGCTTTTTGCCTTTCAACTTTTAATCCATGTTTTTGCAATTCATAGCACATTATTTCTTCATAAACCGACTCCAATAACCCCGGTCCAAGTTTTATATGCATCTGATAGGCCGTGTTAACAATTATTTTGACAAGTTCATTTTCAGTCATAATAGTTGTTTTAGGTTATATGAGAAATATAAATCATCTAAAAGATAGATAATATTATAACCAACATTCAATTAAACCAAATACAATTTAAGTATTCTTTTCACCCTTGCTACTTAGTAAGATGATGTTATATGTTTCTTTGCGAGAAACTATTTTTTTTAATCTAAAATACCAATCACCTATAATTAATTCTTTCAACATACTAACTTTGCCTAAGCAATCGGAAACCCAATGAGTGACTTTATTAAACACGAGTGCGGAATTGCTCTAATTCGCCTCAGGAAACCTCTCGAATATTATATTGAAAAATATGGTTCGCCAGCGTATGCTGCTCGAAAAATGTACTTGCTTATGGAAAAGCAAAAAAATCGAGGGCAAGATGGAGCAGGAATTGCTAATATTAAAATATTGCAAGAGCCTGGCTTAAAATATATTAGCCGTTATAGATCGGTAGATAAAGATCCCATTGCTGATATTTTTGGAAAAATAGATCGAAAATATATTAAGGCCGCCAAGTCGGGTGATTTGTATAGTGATGCAACTTGGCTAAGAGAAAATTGTGCTTTTACAGGCGAATTATGGCTTGGTCATTTGCGCTATGGTACACACGGTAAAAATAGTATCGAAAATTGCCACCCCATTTTACGTCAAAATAATTGGCGAAGCAGAAGCCTAGCTTTAGCGGGTAATTTTAATATGACTAATGTGGACGAGCTAGTTCAAATCTTGGTTGATCTTGGCCAGCACCCAAAGGATAAATCGGATACTGTAACGGTAATGGAAAAGATTGGTCATTTTCTTGATGAAGAAAACCAACGCCTTTTTGATAAATATAAATTTCAGTATTCGAACAGAGAAATAGCAGATATAATTGCCGAAGAACTTGATTTAACACACGTTTTACAAAAAGCATGTAAAGATTTTGATGGCGGATATGCCATGGCAGGGCTCACAGGTAGCGGCTCTGCATTTGTTGCACGCGATCCATCTGGTATTAGACCCGCATACTTTTATGCCGATGATGAAGTGGTTGTAGTGGCCTCTGAAAAGCCAGCCATTAAAACGGCTTTTAATATAGATTATGCTGACATTAAAGAGGTAAAACCCGGTCATGCTTTAATTATTAATAAAGATGGCAGTTTTAGTCAAAATCAATTTATTGATATCCTTGAAAAGAAATCTTGCAGTTTCGAACGAATCTATTTCTCTCGTGGAACAGATCCGGACATTTATCGTGAGCGAAAAGAATTAGGAAGATTGCTTGTGCCAGATGTGCTTAAAGCAATTGATTTCGATTTAGAAAATACGGTATTTTCATACATTCCTAATACTGCCGAAACAGCATTTTTAGGAATGATAGAAGGTATTGAAGAACATATTGCTGTTGAAAGGCTCAAAGCATTAGAGGGTAAAAAGACTAAAATAAGTGGAGCAGATTTAATGCATCTAAAACCTCGCATTGAAAAGCTGGTGATTAAGGATGTTAAAATGCGCACCTTTATTGCCGATGATGCAAGCAGAGATGACCTTGTTTCGCATGTGTATGATAGCACCTACGAAGTAATAAAAAAAGATATAGACACCTTAGTAATTATAGATGATTCTATTGTGCGAGGCACAACCCTTGAAAAGAGCATCCTTACTTTAATTGGAAGGTTACAACCCAAAAAGGTGGTAGTGGCATCTTCTGCACCTCAAATTCGTTACCCCGATTGTTATGGCATTGATATGAGCAAAATGCATGAGTTTATAGCATTTAGAGCACTTCTTGGTTTGTTGGAAGATACTGGGAAGAAAAATCTATTGGATGAGGTGTACTTAAAATGTCAAGAAAACAAAGAAAGCATAGCTCCAGATAATTTTGTTCAAACACTTTATAAAGAGTTTACGGCACAGGAAATTACGAATAAGATAGCTGAAATTGTAAAGCCAGAAAGTATGACTTCAGAGTTGGAAATTATCTATCAATCCATTGAAAATTTACATAAAGCGATTCCTAATCACTCAGGGGATTGGTATTTTACAGGTGATTTTCCTACCAATGGTGGTCGTAAAGTGGTGAATAAGGCATTTAGTAATTTTATGGAAGGCAAAAAAGAGAGAGCTTATTAATTATAGTTTATAAACTATAAATAAATTAGCAGCAGGCACAACGTCATTCCAAGTTCGGCCATAACCAGGTATAGCATACACGTCAAAATTTTCAGGGGTTGGCTTATCAATCATAAATCGTAATCTAAATTTTATACCCCAATAAAGGTTGCTAAGAATACCTTCGTTTTTATTAACGATAGCAGCCTCGGTTGTTAAAGTAAACTCTGCCCAACTGGCTGTAAAATCGTTACGAACAAAACTCTCGCTTAGCGATGGCCATATCTCGCTTTGAATTTCTATGGTGCCTTCATCTTTAAAAGAAGAGTTGGCATACATGCCTCCAAAGGATAAATAAGTTTTAGGCGCAAGTGTAAAAATATAATCTAGTCCCACTCTATAATAATTCCCTTCTGAGGTATAAGTGCCATTTTCGATGGCATTGGGAGGAGCTAATTTACCGTAGCCATAATCTGCAGTTACTCGTAGCCTTTTCGAGAACTGAACACCCACATTAAATTCATACTTAGTTTCTTGTTGAGCTAGGGTGGTTATTAATTTCCCGTAATCTGTTCCAAGTAGTATTGCAAAATACTTTTTGCTGTTTTCAATAGCTGTTGTATCTGAACCCTCAACAGTAAGTGTGTCTGCTGCTTCAATTTTTAGTGTATATTTTGCATTGGTTACGGATGAGTATGGGCTCATAGTTTTTAAAAGATTGTGAACACTCGTGTGAGTACTATCTTTTATCTGTACTTGCAAACTGTCTTTTGCTTGCAGCTGCAAGCTATCTTGAGCTTGAGTATTGATAGCAAATGCCATTAAGCAAATACTAACGATATACTTGATAGAGCGATTCATTGCTAATGCAGGTTATATTTAATGTATCTCCACATAAGAAATTTTTTGTTTCAAAATCACTTGTGGTTTCAATTATAGTAAGCTGTTGAATAATAATATTATCAGTTTGTTTAATATAAGATCTTTCATAGGTTACATTCAATGTGTTTGTAAGCATTGTAGAAAGGTCGGTGGTATCCCTATAAGAAATTACGAAATTGGATGATGTTTCGTGCATATTTAAGGGAAGTGTGTAGGTATTAACCGTATCTTGATAATAGCTATAATTACCTGCCCATATATGATTAATAGAATCGATGATAACAATACTACGAGAGCTATCTACTGCTTTATAAAAGCGAATTTTTAGATAAGGCTCTTCTGCAAAAGGCTCGCAATCATCGCACGTGTTACACTGCGTAAAGGCCGTAAGAAAAAAAAATATATATGCGATTTTTTGCATAGCCCAAAAGTGCCATAAAAAAATACAAGAAATATTAGTAGAAACCTTTTTTTTGCAATTAGGATAGATTTTATTTATTTTTCCTAGCTTCAAAAGGCTAAGTTCTAAATAATACAGCTAAAAATGCTTATTATTCCATTAAAATCACCACTGCAAGTCATTCCGAAGGAATCTTAGCCATGTAGCCAGTTACTATAAGTGGCAAAGATTTCTCCGTTGCACTACGAAATGACGCTCTTTGAGTTTTTAGCAATTAGTAATATGTGTTTATTCTAAAATACAAAATTGCTGTACTGTTTAGAACTAAACTCTTTAAAATAACGATTAAACAGGATCTACATTAAAAAGTACCTGTACTCCTTTAAAGTTTTGAGCTAGAATTACTTGCTGGGTACTTTTCCAAATAATAGTTTTAGTCTGGTTGAGCTGAGGGTTATTTCTATCAATTTTAATAAGAACCTCATATAAATACTTATTTCTAATTTTAGAAATAACGGGCTGAATAGGGCCATACACTTTATGCTGTGTAATGTTTTTATGCAATAAATCTACTAATAGGTGGGCAGCTTCTTCCGTAATTTTCGCATCACGATGGCGCAATGTTAGTTTAATCAATCGTACAAACGGAGGGTAGCTAAATGCCTCTCGTTCATATATTTCACTTTTGTAAAATGCGCCATAATCTTGATTAATAATGTATTTGATTAAATCTTGAGTAGGGTTAAGCGATTGAATAATTACTTTGCCTTGCTCTTTTCTTCTGCCAGCTCTGCCAGCCACTTGAGTGGCTAAATTAAATGTGCGTTCGGCTGACCTAAAATCAGGAAAATGAATCATTCTATCAATATCGAAAATGCCAACGAGCTGTACATTCTCAAAATCTAACCCTTTGGCCACCATTTGAGTGCCTACTAATATATCAATTCTATTATTTGAAAAATCATCAATAAGTTTATCAAAACTGTATTTTCCACGGGTGGTGTCTTGATCCATTCGTGCTATTTTTTTAGTAGGAAAAAGGAGCTGTAAACTTTCTTCTAGCTGCTCAGTGCCATAATTATTAGTTTTTATATCGGTTGAACTGCATTCTTCGCAAGTAGAGGGTAAGGCTTCGGTATGCCCACAATAATGGCATTTAAGCTCATTTTTGTACATATGGTAGGTAAGGCTCACATCGCAATGGTGGCAATGGGGAGTCCATCCGCACGCAGTACAGTTTAAATAGGGCGCATAGCCTCTGCGGTTTTGAAATATGATTACTTGTTTATTTTCTTTTAATGTGGTTTCAATGGACGAATATAACTGGCTAGTTATATGGCCTTTCATCGTTTTCTTTTTTTGCTCACGGGCTACATCGGCAGTTTCTATTTGAGGTAGAATAGAACCTCCAAACCTTTGGTTTAAGGTAACTAGCCCATATTTGCCTTGCTGCGCATGAAAGTAAGATTCTATTGATGGCGTACCCGAGCCCATAATTACTTTCGCGTGGTGTATATGTGCGAGCATAAGTGCCGCATCCCTTGCATGGTATCTGGGCGAAGGATCCATCTGCTTATAACTTGGTTCGTGTTCTTCATCAATTACAATAAGTCCTAAATTATCAAATGGCAGAAATAGAGAAGAGCGAACACCAATTACAAATTTATATCGTCCTGTTTGCACACCTTGCCACACTTCTACTCGTTCGTTATCAGAATACCTTGAATGATATACGCCAACATCGCTGCCTAATATTTTTTTAAGCCTAATTACTAATTGTGTAGTAAGCGCAATTTCAGGTACAAGAAAAAGCACTTGTTGTCCATTATCGAGCACTTGCTTTATAAGTTCTATATAGATTTCAGTTTTGCCACTACCTGTTATTCCGTGGAGGTAGGTGATCGGTTTTTGCTCAAAATACGTTAGTATTTTACTTAATGCAATTGCTTGTTCTTTTGATAAAGGAGAAGATTCTTCTTTGGGTAAATTTTCTTCAAACCTAGATTCAATTACATCAAAAGAAATTAGAATGCCGTTGCTCTCTAATGTTTTTATAGATGAGGGAGAACATCCATCGCTTATTAGTTTATTTTTTTTAAGACCTTTCTTGTTAAGTTTTTTGTTTTCAAGTACTGGTAATTGTCTTAAATAGGAGAGTAGAACATGTTCTTGTTTGGGCTTTTTTTCTAGCTTTAAAAATGTTTTTTGCAGCTCATCTTCATTCGCTAATAAGTTTGAGTTTATCCTAATGTATTTACTTGTTTTGGGTGAAAATCGTTCTTTTATTTTATCAAATAAAATAATTGCTTCTCTGTTAACTAGCGATTTTATAAGTTTTGTAATACTTTTTTTGCCAACTACATGTGGTATTTCTTGATAGGCAATATGCTCGTGTTTAAGCAAATAGTTTAATACTAATTCTTCGTCCGATGCAAGGTTATTGGGTATGGTAAAATTAGGGTTAAGCTGCACCAACGATTCGGAGCTTACTTTTAACCCTGCGGGTAGTGCAACTGATAAAACATCGCCTGGGTTGGCCATATAATAGGAGCTAATCCAATCAAAAAAACGAAGCATAAGCTTGTTAAAAGCGGGCTCTTCTTCTAATACATCTAATAATAACCGAGCTTCATACTCCTTGGGTGGCACCTGATTAATTTTTTTAATAATACCTGTAAGTACATTACGCTGCCCAAAAGGCACAACTACGCGTTGCCCTTCGGTAATTATATCATTAAGCTCAAAAGGAACTCTGTAAGTAAATAATTTAGGGATTGGAACAGGCAAAATCAATTGCACAAAATAGGTTTTCCTATTAGTAGAATCGAAAAGATTTTCAGATGAATTTGCCATTAATCAAAGCTAGTATTTTGCAGGCAGCAATTGATTTTTTAATTCTTCAATTTCTTTACTTGCATCAATTTTATTGGTTAACGCTTCTAGTTTGGCAATGGTAGATTTAATAAAACTTTGATGATTTTCTGAATTTTTATCAAAGGGTTTGTGCTGCATCGCTTTTTGGATGGAGTTCCATTCTTTTAAAAAAGCAAGAGCCTCGGTATCAAAAAAAGTATCTGTAAAATGCTGCCAAATATAATCTATGGCTTGTTCGGTTGGATGAATCATATCCGATTTATAAAATCGGTAATCGCGTAAATCATCCACTACAATTTCGTATGCAGGATAGTATTGCACATTGTTATAGGTTTGATCTAGGTAATGGCTAAGCAAGAATAAATGAGATTTACTTATGCTGTTAAGCGGAAGCGTATCTTTAGTATGCCTTACAGGGCTTACAGTTATAATAATTTTTAAATTGGGGTTAACCTCTTTTAAAAATTGCAAAAGGTTATCATATACCAATTTGGTTCTATCAAACTCTAATAATCCTTTTTCAAATTCGCTTTGAGCAATTTTATGACAATTGGCAACTTGTAAGCCTGTACTGTTTTGGTAATATACCCATGAAGTGCCCAACGTGATGATTAGCCAATCTGCATTCTTTACCGTTTGGCTAACTTTTGTTAACTGCTCATCAATAAGATTTTTAGAATCACTTAAACTTTTGCCATTCATATCAGAATGGGCTAGGAGGTTAACAAACTCATTACCGGTGTTTATATAGGTTTGCTTATCTGGCCTATTGCCTGTGAGTGCAAAGTTGAAAACCCTTGCAATGGATCTGGGATCGTACAATATGCCTAGCGGATTGTTTAGCGTGCTAAACTTATTTTGTTCAAGTTTAGTATTAATAGAATTAGCAAAACACGAACCTATCGTAATAATTGAATCACCCATTGTAATGGATGCTTTTGATTTTTGTACAGGTACTTGAGTTCTAAATTGCATGTGGTAAAGGTAAAGACAATTGGGTGCACATCATTTAAATAGTCATCAGGTGAATGTTTAATGTAAGATTGCAATACATCAATAATGTACTGTCCTTTGCAAATAATTCACCTAATCAACTATTAACAAAAAAGGGCTCTCCGTTAACTAACGGAGAGCCCTTTAATACGTATTATGTGAAGTTTATTCGGCTACAACTGAAAAGTTGATCATCGCTTTTACTTCTCTGTGTAAATCTACTGTAGCTTCGTATTCGCCAATAGTTTTAATTTCTCCTTTAAAAGAAATTCTTCTTCTATCAACATCAAAACCATTGTTTTTAAATATTTCTACTACTTGATTAGAAGTTACAGCACCGAAAATTTTGCCATTTTCGCCAGCTTTCGTTCCAATTTTAATAGTTAGTGCCTCTAAGCCATTTGCTAACGTTTGTGCATCATTTTTCATTTTCTCAGCCTTGTGAGCAGCTTGTCTAATATTTTCGTCAATCATTTTACGATTGCTCTTATTAGCAATAATTGCTTGGCCTTGAGGAATTAAAAAATTTCTTCCAAATCCAGGTTTAACCTTAACGGTGTCATATTTATAACCTAACCCTGGTATATCTAATTTTAGTATAACTTCCATGATTCGATTATTTTAAAGAGTCTCCTGTGTAAGGTAAAATTGCCATATGGCGTGCTCGCTTAATAGCTTGAGCAACTTTTTTCTGAAATTTGATACTTGTTCCAGTAAGTCTGCGAGGCAAAATTTTGCCTTGCTCGTTTACAAATTTCATAAGAAAATCAGGGTCTTTATAATCAATGTATTTGATTCCGTTTTTCTTAAATCTACAGTACTTAGGCTTAATATCCTGTCTGTTTATGGGTTCGTTTTGTAATGTCATTTTTTGGCTGCCTCCTCAGTTTTTTTCTTCTTCTTAAAAGCGCCTTTGCGTCTTTTTTCGTTGTACTTAACTGCGTGTTTGTCTAGTACGGTTGTCATAAAGCGCATAATACGCTCATCTCGTTTGTACTCAGTTTCAAGCTTTGCAATAGCATCACCTTCAGCATCAAATTCAATTAGGCAATAAAACCCAGTTGATTTGTGACCAATTTGGTAAGCTAATTTTTTTAAGCCCCAATTTTCTTCATTTACAATCTTCGCACCACTGTCTTTGAGTATTTTTGAATACCCTTTGACAGCATCCTTTACCTGATCATCAGATAAAACGGGAGTTAAGATGAATACCGTCTCGTAATTGTTCATTAATTTATTGTTTATAAATTTTGGAGTGCAAAAATAGGGATTTGTACTTCTAAAACCAATAGAGGACAAGGTATTTAGATAAACTATTTGCTGTTGATAAAATGAACAACTTAACAAGGTTTTATTTTGGCCTTAGCGAGGCACTCAGACCAGTTAAAAAATGCCAGTCATCGGGTGACTTACCTGCACTATTGATGTAACTTGAATTAGTGGTAGAAGCCTGCTAACAAGTCACCTGATGACTAGGTTATCTTATACCGAGCCAGTATTATGGGATCTTAGCGAGAAGCTTAAACTAGTGGATAAGTTGCAATAATAGGTTTACAACGTAAACATCAGAGTTCTCCTGAAAAAGGAGTAACTCTGATGGGGTAAAAAAATAGGGATTTGTACTTCTAAAACCAATAGAGGACAAGGTATTTAGATAAACTATTTGCTGTTGATAAAATGAACAACTTAACAAGGTTTTATTTTGGCCTTAGCGAGGCACTCAGACCAGTTAAAAAATGCCAGTCATCGGGTGACTTACCTGCACTATTGATGTAACTTGAATTAGTGGTAGAAGTCTGCTAACAAGTCACCTGATGACTAGGTTAAAAAAGCACTTCATTTTCGGTTTATCTCTATCTTTATTTACAAGCACTAACTTTGGTTTAATCACTTATTGCCCAATGATTTATATACTTTATTAGCAACTTTATTTTTTCACCCATATTGTTTTAAAATACTCACATACAATTATCATATCATTTGTGGGTTTTTCATTATGTGGTTTCATTTCGCGAGAATAATAATCCCAATGAACATCTTTCCAATACTCTAAGGATTTATCGCCTTCTCCTTCAATTCCTGCAAATTCAGGTGTGATTTCATCATAAGGAACTTTTTCAATTTTTGTCGTTTCAATTATTGCCTTCGCTTTTCCAACCCAATCTGTGACAATATATATGTTGCCAATTCCAGGTAATTTTTCATTATTTTTATCATACCACCATAAAGATGATGCTGTCGCTTGTTTAATTTTTTCAACCACAAGATTGGCACAACCATTAGCATCATATTCATTGTCGCAAAAATAGAATGAAATAGGTTGCTTTCGTGATTTAAAATCGTTGTTTTCGCTTATAAACTCTTGCCATATTTCAGAAACAGAGTTGTTAATTTTTTTGGTCATTTTTAATTTCTGAATTTGAGAGGTTCTATTTTTATTTTTACAACTAAATATTAAAATTCCTATTAAAAACAATGATGTTATTTGTTTTACGATATTTCATTTTTTGTATTGTTGCTAACAATTGGCTAAACAATACCCCGTTTAGCCAATTCAAATTTACATAAATAGTTA
>CAZQWZ010000034.1:0-17102 GCA_964596935.1 uncultured Roseivirgaceae bacterium | reverse complement strand
AGAATTTGTGTGTATCCCACAAATCCTGTTGCGATTAATCAAATCATCCTCCGAAAAGTTGTAAGAATTAATCTACTAAATGGTCTTGCTAACCCCTTCGCTACGTCTATGTTTCCATAAACATCTCTTAGATACTTTTCGCTACTACGAGTTAGTCTGCCACTCCTATCGTGTATTGGTACTCTTAGGCTTGCTCATTCGAGGTTATGCCCGTCTTCCTTTACACCACAATAGAAGTTTCTCCTGTTCCGTGTTTGAGCAGTAAGTAAAGCTCCTGCCCTCTTTATGCCGATTGCCGTACAGACAATAAGTGAGTTACACTCTCTGTACTCTATCTCGCAAGACCGCTGTATCCATTGATTTTGACAATACTAAAGTTGTTTACGACACCTCTACGAGGGTTCATTCTCATCTCATTCAGCTTCTTTACTCCCACCATAGCTAAACTCTGCAAGCTTCACAGCTGACAGGCTAACCTTTAACCTAGTCGCTCAGTACCAACCCGTGAAAGGTAAGCACCACTAGGCGGTTTGACCAATATGCTCATACATCTTAGCCGAAAGACCATAACTTCGAAGATGCGGCTCCAAAGTCATTCTTTCATCTCAAACACAGTTCTGTTACTTGTTTTCAAAGAACTAATTCTTATCTTGTATCCCCAAGTAACGCAGGACACACAACTATACCCAACAAAAAATATACGTAATTGCGGTTTTAGTGCTAAACTCAAAGTTAGTTTATTTGAATAAAGTTTAGTGCTAAATTGAAAGGTAAGTGCCTTGAAATCCGCACCTACGCATATTTAAATCGTTAGCGAGCATTAAATGAAGCATATTAGAAGAAATTCAGCGGTTCAGCAAAAAAAGGTCAACTATAGCATTGACAAAAATTACTCATTATTGAGGCAAAGAACTGGGAAAAGCAAGCTGATTTTGCAAAAATTAGTAATCGTTAAAGGGAATATTTCCCAAACCTGTTTTAAAACAGGGGTATTTTCAAATAACACATTATAATGGTATTTTTAAAGAAATCATTAACAATTTTTATGCTTATATTCTTTATTAATGGCTGTAATAAGCAAGAATCGATTGAGGTCCCAATTACGAGTATAGAATCAGAAATGAGAGCCCTTGGAGAGGCTTTTCGCTTTGGGGCTAGATTGCATATACTGCTGCAAGAAACAGTGGCGTAGTTGAAAGTACAGAAGAGTTGGAGGAAGGCATGGTAGAATATTTCAAAAACATATATGGAGAAGAAGTTGATATTGCACTGGCTGAGTTTAAATCTACAGAGGCTTTTATTGATATTAATCAAACTATGAATGATTTAAGTGTTTCCGACCAAACTAATTCTGGCAGATTGCAGACTCCAACCCTTCGATTGGATGCAGAATTAAGAAGAATTACTCAAAGTTTTGTACACGTTAACACAACAGAAAATTTTAGAAATTATGTAGATGGTGTTAATAGTAACCTCACATCAATTACGGATAATTTTATGGAGGAAGTAAATCAAAATTCCATAGAGATAGATGGCGAATATTTTATCTCGATTGATTTATTAAATGATAATCATCATGCTACAAGATTAAAATCTAAAATCGTTCAGATTGAGAATGAAATTATAACTGATGGCACCTTAACGAACGAGGAAAAGTAAACTCTTTTTAACTATACCACAGCGATGTTGATGAATATTGATAATATAGTGGAATACACAACCTTACTAAATCCTGATGAAATTTCAACTATTAGCAGAACAAATGGATTTTTTAAAAGAATTGGAAACTTATTTAAAAGGGTTAGAACAGCCGTTGTTACTGTTATTTCAACTGCATTTCTAGCTACTGTCGGAGCTGTTGCTGGTTTTTTTGCTGGGGGAATCCCTGGCGCAATTATTGGTGGGATAGTTGGTTTTTCAGTAGGGCTTGAGCTTGCTTTTTACATATCCTGTGAAAATGGGCTTTCACAGGATATTTGTTTGGACTGCAAGGAAGCTTACCCTAATGCAAATATTTATAATTGCTGATAATTTAGAAGGAACACACAGTAAATGGCTATAAAAACTGTGTGTTTTATTTTTAATACAAATTAAATTCTATGAGAACTATAAGTAAGATTCAATTATTAATAATATTTGCATTGTTTTCTTTTAATAAGAAAGTATATGCGCAACAAGTAACTGAAATTGGTTGGTATCTTGCTCCTGCAAGGGTTTTCCCAACTATTAAAAGTCGGGATGGTAAATTTGATGAATATGTGAATGACCGAAATAAAACAGACCCTAAAAGAGGAGGAATTGTTTTAGGTTTAACATTAGAAATAGCACTTTTTAAAAATTTGCAATTCCAAACAGGAATATCTATAGCTTTTTATGGGATGGATCAGGTAAGGTTAAATGCTACTGATTTGCAAAAGCTGGAAAACCCTGATAGGGTAAGCTATATTCCAAGACAAGAAAATGAATTTATTAATATACCGCTTAATATTAAAAATAATATTTTTAAATTACCAATTAAGCCAACAAAGCATGTAGAAAGTGCAGAATTTGCTATTTTTGCGATTGGAGGGGTAATAGGAAGTTATATGTTTAGAGCCAATTATGAACGCAAATATGAATTACAATCAGGAAGCACAGAAATTACTGAAAATGAATTTGAAAACAGTTTCGATACTAATCCATTTAATATAGCACTGGAAGCAGGTTTAGGGTTTCAATTTTCAATTAATCAAAAGTGGAGAATATTTTTACAGCCTACTATTAATTACCAAATTTTTTCGATATATAAAAATGCCATCACAGAAATATTTACTGTATTTTCGACAAGAATGGGCGTTATGGTTCGCCTTTAATATTAGTCAAAAAGGGTTATTAAAACTCGCTAACAAAGTGTAAAATAATAAGGGTTTTGGTGCTTTATTCAAAGTGAAGTGCATTTTACAAAGTCCGCAAAATTTACAATTTTGCATATAGTTTTTAAAAGAAAAATTGTAAATTTGGCTAAGTGATAAACTGAAAATGAAGTGCTTGTAAATGCCAAACGCTTCATAGTGTGCCAAGAATCAGTCACGGAATAAATTGACTGAATGCTGTAGATAAGATGATGGTAGGTAGGCTCATCAAAGTTGTTGTGTAGGCGATGATTTTAACTCAACTAAAAGTGCTGTAATTAATAGTTATGGTACTGAGCGTTTAGGAGAATCTAACCCGAGAGGTTAGGCAGGTATGAAACTCCCTTTACCTACTCGATGTCAAAGTGCGTTAAATTTTCCTTTTTAGGATAAGTAGTTTATTGCTAATATCATACCCAATAAAGTCATAAACTCTAGGTATAATACTCTCTCCTTTTATATTTACAGCACCGTATTTGCCATTTTTATATAAAATAATCAAATCATCAGTAATGTAGTTAAGCGAGTTGTATTTTGGCTGAATGATGATATGCCCTTCAGAATTAAATAACCCAACCAAGCCGTTTTCGGTTACTACCCATACATCATTTTGTAGGAGTTTGATAGAGTCGTATTTTGGCTTTAGTATTTGATTTCCGTTAATGCCAATTAGTCCCTTTTTTCTTTTTAAGGATACTACAGACAAGCCATTTTTAAAGGGCGTTACCTTCGTATAAAAAGGTTGAATAATAATTTCTTCTTCGGTATTAATAAAGCCCCATTTTCCTCTCAATTTAAAAGCTGCTAGGCCTTCAGTAAATGGAAGTAAGCTATCGTATCTATACGTTATTTTTAGTTTCCCGTTAGAGTCTTCAAATCCATATTTATTTCCAACTTTAATTAGTGTCCAAGATGCATTTCCTTTTAAAATTGAGTTTTTATTTTTTATGATCGCACCTAATGAGCTAATCTCATTTTTAGTATTGGGCCTAATCTCATAAATGGTTTCGTTTTTAAAAACTAGTTCGTAAGATGAAAAGTAGATTAGTTTACCTTCATAGTTTTTTAAATAGAAGACCTCGTTCAAAGTCGATATGTAAAAATTATAGCTAAAATCTGTAATTTGAATGTGCATAGGTTTTACCAACCAATCACCTTGTAAATTGATAATTCCTTGGGCACCATAATAGTTTATAATTGCTTTCCCGTCTTTAAAGTTAGCTTGGCTATCGTAAATACAATGAATAACTTCTTTGCCATTTCGGTTCATAAAACCCCATTTTCCTTTTCTTTTTATTGGGAATAACCCATTTTGTATTGTTCCAATGGAATCATATTTAAAAACAGACTTCTTTTTACCTAGCGAATCAAATACTGCCCAATGCTGATTTTTGTACCCGTAGAAAAACCCATTTTGATAATATAACTTGCGGTAACTTGGCGGTAATATTTCACTCCCATTTATATGGAGCGCCCCATATAAATTTGATTTTGTTGTAATTGCAAATGAAAATGCTACTATGTTGATGGCATCATAAGGCTTACCTTTTGCTTCGGATTTTGTTATTACCTGATACCTGCTGTTAATGCCAATAATATTGGTTTTTCTGTTCCATATTTTTAACGAATCGGCAAATACAAGTACAGTATCAATGTTAGAAATGATTTGCCATTGAGGCAGATTAGAAGCCACCCATTCTTTATTAATATAAAGGATAGATTTATAAATAGGCGGATAAATTACACTTCCTCCAGTATTTATTAAGCCTGTTTTTCCATTTTTATAGGTATATACATAATTGGCGTATGACGAAGAAGAAATGCTGTCGGCTATAATTTCTTTTAAAAGTACCCCTTTATTATTATACAAATGCATCTTATCTGCAGAGTTAGCAATCCAGTTTTTACCAAAAGATTGCACGTTTTGATATCGGACGTTAAGAATAATATTATTCGACTGAGAGAGTACTCCATAAACCACTTCTCTATTTATCCATTTTTTTACAATGTAATTTTTTGAAGCTGGTATTATTTGTAAGTAGTTTAATGGAATTATCGTTTTACCCTTATTTGAAATTACACCCATAGAATTTATCCCAGTACTTGCATTATGTTTTTTTGCGATGTAAAAGAGAGGGTTTTCAATGGCAATTAAGGTATCATAAACGGCAGGTGTAATAGGTTTTTCTTTGGTTAACCCCCACAGCTCGTTTTGTTGATACAGCATGGGAGCATGGGGTGCCTGGCCCATTAAAAGCCTTGGCAAAAAATACAATAGAATGAGCCATCTGTAAAACATCGCACAAAGGTAACTTTCTGGTTGGTTCAATCAATAATTGACGAAATAATCTTGCTTTTTTAAAACGATTTTTCAATCTTGTAATTAATGAACAAGTTTAAACGAGTATGGTCGAATTTATTTGGAGTTAGTGCTGGCGAATATGCAGGTTTTAGAGGGTTAGTGCTTACAGCATTAATTTGTGTGGTGGGCTTAGCATTGGCAAATTATTTAAGTAAATCACCTTATAATAATTACGAGAAAGATGTAAAGCTTTTAGATAGCCTATTGCTTGTAATGCAAAAGGAGAAACTTGAGCAAATTGCAAAGCCAATATTTCTCGTACTCTTCGATCCCAATACGGCATCGGCAGATGAATTAGAAAGTGTTGGCTTCCCAAATTGGCTAGCCAATCGTTTAGTAAATTATAGAGCAACAGGTGCTCGATTTAATAAGCCTAAAGATTTATTAAAACTATATGGCTTCCCAGAATCGCTCTATATGCAATTGGCTGATTACATTATAATTAAACCGTTGGCTAAGCCTAAAAATAAAATTGTTAAAGCAACAAAAAAGTATCAGCCCAAGGCAATTTCTAAAGCCGAAGAGAAACTTCCACTGTTCGATTTGAATATGGCAGATACTTCTATTTTTCAAACCATTTATGGGGTTGGGAGCAAGCTTTCTAATCGAATAGTAACTTATAGAAATGCTTTAGGAGGGTTTGTTTCTAAAAATCAACTCTATCAAGTTTATGGATTAGATTCTGCTGTTATAAATAAAATAGCAGATATGTCGGAAATAAATTTCGATTTTAACCCTGTAAAAATCGAAATAAATAAGGCGAAAAAAGAGCAATTAGCTGCTCACCCATACATTAATTGGAAACAAGCCAAACTTATTATTGCTTATCGTAATCAGCATGGTTCTTATACCAATGCGCAAGAATTGTTGAAAGTTTATTCAATTAATGAAAACTGGGTTAAAAAAGTTGCTCCATACCTTACCTTTTGAATAGGTTCTGCTTAGTTTTATGCAATGCGCAATGTGCTCAAATCATATCAAAAAAGACTAGTTAATTTAACTTCCAATAACAAATCGCTATTGTTAAGAAAATTACTCAAAGGCCAATATATTGATATTCATAGATTTGATTTTTTGCAAAAGGAAACCTCTTTCTCAATTGTTAAAAAGCTGATAGAAGGTAAAAAGAATATCAATTTAACACCTATTGCAGATAGTAGAGATGAACATGTTAATCAAGTTAGTCGTGATTTAACAAGACTAAATAGATTAAATAATTTTTTGTTTGATGAGCATGGCTCAAAAGATTTGTATGTAGGTTGGCCTTTTGTTCGAGGCAAGTTTTCGGACGGAACACACGTACACGCGCCCCTTTTATTTTTTCCGGTATCAATTGAAAAATCTGGAGCTAATTGGATGATGCATCCAAGAGATGATGTTGGCGCTACACTTAATAAATCATTTTTACTGGCCTATGGTTATTATACGGGTGTTAAAATTGATGAAGAGCTTACCGAGCGAAACTTAGAAGACTTTGATACCGACCATTTGGTTTTTAGAACAAGTCTCTACCAGTTTTTTAAAGATAGCCCAGTTGAGATAAATTTTAACAGTGATAATTTTGTAGATAAACTTACTGATTTTTCTGAGTTTAATAAGCAATCGTTTGAAGAGCTGCATAAGGACGGAGAATTGAAACTTTATCCTGAAGCGGTTTTAGGTATTTTTCCTCAAAGTTCTTCTTACCTAGTGCCTGATTATGAAAAGATCCAAGAGCAAAATAACTTTTCGGATTTAGAGGATTTTTTTGCTTCCAAACATAGTTCTGATGAAAACGATACCCAATACACCTTTTTAAATAGGGTAAAGGAGGATGTAACCTTTACGCCTTTTAAAATGGATGCTTATCAAGAAAATGCGTTAAAAGCAGCTAAGCTAGGTAAGTCATTTGTGGTACAAGGGCCACCTGGTACAGGCAAATCTCAACTAATATCAAACTTAATTTCTGATTTTGTTGCCAGAGGCAAACGAGTTTTATTAGTAAGCCAAAAGCGAGCTGCGCTAGATGTGGTTTACCAACGGTTTGATGAGTTGGATATGCAACAATTTATTGGATTAGTTCACGATTTTAGAAACGATCGAAAAGGACTGTACGAAAAAATTGCCAAGCAAATAGATAAAATTGATGAGTATAAGCAGCTAAATAACAGTTTAGATACTATTCAACTCGAGCGGCAATTTTTGCAATATTCAAAACAAATAGATTCGTTAACCGAAGAATTGGAAGAATTTAGAACTTCACTTTTCGATGAATCTGATTGTGATATGACGGTTAAGGAGTTATACCTAACCTCTGATTTTAATGGAAAATCTGTAAATGTAAAGCAGGAATACAAGTATTTTAAATTTGCAGATATCGTAAATCTAACTACGCGTAGCAAAAGATACGCTGAGTATGCTTCAGTGTTTCGAACCGAAGAATATCCTTTATTAGATAGAAAATCATTTTCTACCTATGATATATCATCCTTTAAAAGGATGATTGAGTTTCTCGAAGAAATTCCTAGAGTAAAGGAGGCCATTGCAATTCAAACTAAAGAGATTGTTAATCACCCGATTGAAATTGAGGAGTGCATTAGCATACTAAGTAAAAAGGAGCGGGCTAAAGAATTATTAAGCAAGCTCTTTGTTCCTGAAGTTTATTCTCTGTTTAGGGGATTAATGAAAGTGCATACACGTGATACCGATTACACTTGGTTATCAGATCACGAACGTTTAGTGATGGCTTGCTTTAAAGAAGTTGGTGTTGAGCAAACGTTGAAGCCTGAAGAAATTGGTGGTATTCAAGCATCGTTACAGGT
Source organism: uncultured Roseivirgaceae bacterium (assembly GCA_964596935.1). GTDB lineage: Bacteria > Bacteroidota > Bacteroidia > Cytophagales > Cyclobacteriaceae > JAKISE01. The sequence continues at coordinate 9,048 of CAZQWZ010000034.1, read as the reverse complement.
TGCCATTGAAGCAAGGCGCAATGTATTTAAGTATTTAAAGTGGAGGGTGTTTTCGAAAGATAGGAAACGAGTAAAAGCGGTATTGCTAGCCAATGAATTAAAAACCAATAGGAGTGGTTTAAAAACACTCATTAAAATGGTAGATAACCGTTTAAATCTAGACCATAATTTATCCATGCTTTATACGAAAGGTTGGGTAAAAAAGTACCAAGGGTCTATTAATAAAGGTGATTTGCAAAATTGGTATTACTCTGTAAAAGAGGCTTTTAAGTGCAAGATGATTATATATTCTTACCGAAATTTTAAAGAATATTTTAATACATCATTACTTACGTATGATGAGTTAAATGAAAAAATAAACTCACTATATCAAGTTATAAATAACATCCCTGATGCTTGGAATAGGTGGCTGATATTTTTTACAGAAAATCAACTTCGAAAAATTACTGGTGATGAAGATTGGTTAACTAAAGTTAAAGAAATATTAGTTCGTGACTTTGATGATTTATGCGATTTTGATAAGCTTAGAGAAGAATTGCCAAGCCATGAAATAACGGTTGCCAATGCAGTTTTAGAAGAGTTGGATGGCTATAATGAGAGTGAATATGAAGCCATATTAGTTAATAGCTTAAAGCTTCAATGGATAGATCATATAGAAACAAAGTATCCTATTTTAAGAGCCGTTTCATCGCGTAAGCACAAGCAAATGGAGGCTGATTTGCAAAATAATATTCGAGAGAAACTACGAATTAGTAATGAAATTCTTTTGGTTAGAGCACGTGAGAGAATTTATGAAAATGTTGAATATAATCGCTTAAATAATATGATTACTTACCGTGATGTAAAACATCAGGTTACCAAACAGCGAAGAATTTGGCCTCTCAGAAAGTTAATAGCCAATCACTCAGATGATCTTTTTGATTTAATTCCTTGTTGGATGGCTTCGCCAGAGGCTGTTTCTGCTATTTTTCCTATGGAAAAACTATTCGATATTGTAATTTTTGATGAGGCATCTCAATGTTTTACTGAACGTGGGATTCCTGCCATGTTTAGGGGTAATCAGTTAGTGGTAGCCGGAGATAACCAACAGTTGAGACCCAATGATTTGTATAAAGCCCGGTGGGAGAATGTTGAGGAGGAGGATATTGCACTTGAAGTTGATTCGTTATTAGAGCTAAGCGAGCAATATTTAATGAACATTCAATTAAAAGGCCATTATAGAAGTAAAAAGCCTGAATTAATTGCTTTTAGCAATACCCATTTTTATAAGAATACCTTAAGGCTATTGCCAGATAGAGAATTGATAAATGCGCATATACCGGCCATTGAGTACTTAAAAGTTGAAGGCATTTGGGAGAAAAATGTTAACAGAATTGAAGCGGATAAAGTTATAGAGTTAATAAAAAAATACAGCTTAGAAAAACAAGGAAAGAGCATTGGAGTAGTAACTTTTAATGCAAAGCAGCAAGAGCTTATTTTAGATTTACTAGATGAAGAAGTAGCTCAACATGGCTTTGAGTTACCTGTTAACTTAATGGTTAAAAACATTGAAAATGTGCAAGGAGATGAGCGTGATATAATCATTTTTAGCACGGCCTATGCACCAACGGCTAAAGGCAAAATGATGATGCAGTTTGGTAGCTTAAATATAGCTGGTGGAGAAAATAGATTAAATGTGGCAGTTACAAGAGCTAGAGAAGGTATTGTAATGGTTACAAGTATTTGGCCCGACCAACTAAAAGTTGACAATGTTAAAAATAAGGGACCAAAGTTGTTAAAAGAGTATCTGAACTTTGCAAAAACAGTTTCTGATGGAAAATTTAAGCCTACACCTTATGCTTTAAAGCATTCTAATGCTAGCTGGTATTTAAAAAACCATATTATTAAGTGGTCTAATAAATCGTTCCCTGAATTTGAGTTTAAAGATGAGCTTCCGTTTGCAGATATTACAATTAAAAAAGGGGATGATTATGGTGGTTTGATGTTAACCGATGACGATCTATATTTTCAAAATCCATCAGTAAAGGATTTGCACGCCTATACTCCTTTTACATTGAGTAAAAATAATTGGCGATTTACAGGATTTTTCTCAAGAGAGTGGTGGAGAAATAAAGAAGAGGTGAAAGAGGCAATAGCTCGATTTTTAAATCAGCACCTTATTGATTAATGGTTTTCTCAACTCGGTAGCCCACCGAGAATATTTGAGGAAGCGAATCGTACCTCATATATTGCTGAAAAGATAATTCGTAATTCCCAGCCTTATCAAATTGGTATTTTGTTAGTATTTCGTATCGGTGCTCAAACATATCACCAATGCCATTGCCAAGTGGATAACCAGATTTAGGGTGAAAAAGCTGAAAATTTATTAACTCAGATTCTAGTAAAATGCCTGTGCTATCTTTTAGATAATACTTAAAATAAAGGTTCGAATGCGGAAACTCAACACCATTTCTTACCGAAAAAAATAAGTTATAATCAATAGTTTTATCAGTAATATTAAAGGTAAAATTTGCGGTAGAATCTGCTAGCCAATAAGAAGAGATATCTTTAGTGTCTTCGTTTATTCTGCTCGAATCGCACGAGAATAAATAGATTGTGGCAAACGATAAAATCAATAAAGCACGCATTTATTTATTTTTGTTTTTTCGATTTCTAAATTTTTTATTAGAATTTCGATTTGAGTTTTGGTTGGAACCAGCCTCGCCAGATTTATTTTGTACGGGCTTATTTTGTTGCTGATTCTGATTAGAATGATCCTTGTTTTTTTTCTTTGGCTTTTTCTTATATTTTCTATCGAGCCTTTCAAGGTCATTAGTCAAAGCTTGTGCTTGCTCTATTTTAGAAAAATCTTTATCTATTTGAAGTGTTTCAGGTATTTCTCCCTTCTCATTCATAAGTAAAATTTCTTTTACTCTTTCTGCAGGAATCGGATGCCAAGTGTTTTCTCCTTCAAACCCAAACCACATTATTTTTTTAAAAATGTCTGTTTTTTGAAGATTTGCATTTCCGTTTTGAGTTTTAAGCGGAACTTTTAATTTAGGGATGTCTTTTAGTTCCTCTAAATACGTATCAAGTTCATAGTTTAAGCAGCATTTTAGTCTGCCACACTGCCCAGATAATTTACTTGGGTTTAGCGATAAATTTTGATACCGAGCTGCACTGGTTGATACACTCTTAAAATCCGTGAGCCAAGTAGAGCAACATAATTCTCTACCACAAGAGCCAATTCCTCCAATTCTTCCGGCTTCTTGGCGAAGGCTGATTTGCTTCATTTCAACCCTAATTCTAAACTCTCCTGCAAGTAATTTTATTAGGTTTCTAAAATCAACTCGCTCTTCTGCCGAATAGTAAAAAACAGCTTTTGAATTATCTGCCTGAAATTCAATATCAGTAAGTTTCATTCTAAGCTTTTCTTGCTGTATAATTTCTCTACTTCTATAAAGAATAGACGATTCTTTACTTTTTGCCTGCTCGTATTTTTCTAAATCTCGTTGCGAAGCTATGCGATAAATTTGACGAATATTTTCATCATCTTTTACGCTTTTCTTCTTCATTTGGAGCCTCACCAGTTCTCCTTGTAAGGATACATAGCCAATATGATGGCCGTTAGGAACATCAATTACAATAGCATCTCCCGTGTTTAGAGCTAAATTATCAGGGTTTCGATAAAAATCTTTACGTCCACTTTTAAATCTGACTTCGATAATTCCAAATCTTTGATCTGTTGGAAGGCTCATATTTGAAAGCCAATCGAAAACATTTAGCCGATTGCATCCACCTGTTTTGCACCCGCCAGATCCACATCCAGCGGTTTCGTTATTTAAAGAACATGTGTTACAACCTGACATTTAGTTTTTATCTATTCTTACAAAATACGAGTATGTTAATGATATAACCAATGAGTGGAACTGAGTATTTACAATACATAAGGCAAAAGGTCGTCTGATATATCTTTCCTGAAATACATGCCTTTCCACTTAATAGTATCTAAACGATTGTAAGCTAACTTTTTAGATTCAGATATGCTATTTGCCAAGGCAGTTACTGCAAGAACTCTACCGCCATTGGTTTGAATTACATTGTTTGAAAGTTTTGTGCCTGCCTGAAATACAATGGTAGATTTTTCATTCTCAAGGTTAATTCCATCAATTACATCTCCTTTTTTATACCCTTCTGGATAACCACCAGCCACGGCTACTACTGTTGTAGCAGTTAAGGCATTAATTTTTATTGAAAATTTATCTAGTGTTTGTTTGCCTGTTGCTTCAAATAAATCAACTAAATCAGATTCAATTCTAGGTAAAACAACTTGAGTTTCAGGATCACCCATTCTAACATTATATTCAATTACGAAAGGCTCGTCATTAATGTTCATTAAGCCTATAAAAAGGAATCCTTTATAATCTATGCCTTCACTTTCTAAACCTTTAATGGTAGGTTTTATAACTTGTTCTTCTACTTTATTTAAAAATTTAGTTGTAGCAAATGGTACGGGTGATACTGCACCCATTCCTCCTGTATTTAAACCTTTATCTTGATCCCCAATTCTTTTATAGTCCTTTGCTTCGGGTAGTATTTGATAATTTTTGCCATCGCTTAAAACAAAAACAGATAGTTCAATGCCATTCAAAAAGTCTTCGATTACAACTTTATTGCCGGCTTCTTTAAACTTTTTATCAATTAATATGTCTTTAAGAGCTTTCTCAGCCTCGCTAAATTTAGTGGTAATAATTACGCCTTTACCTGCTGCTAACCCATCAGCTTTTAAAACCAAAGGGTAAGCATGTTGCTTAATATATAATACAGCTTCGCTATACTGGCTGCCTGTAAATGTTTGAGATGCAGCAGTTGGGATGCCGTATTTATTCATAAAAGATTTAGAAAAATCTTTGCTCCCTTCTAATTGAGCTCCAGCTTTATCTGGCCCAATAATTATTAAGTTATTAAACTCTTTTTTAGCTCTAAAATAATTTACTATGCCATTAACTAATGGGTCTTCAGGCCCAACTACTACCATATCTATTTTGTGCGTATTTATAGCAGTTTCTATGCTTTTAAAATGGGTGGGGTTAATGGCTAAATTGGTAGCAATGGCACTTGTGCCAGCATTGCCAGGGGCAACATAAAGATTTGAGCAATTGGGGCTTTGTGCAAGTTTCCAAGCAAATGTATGCTCTCTACCTCCAGAGCCAATAACTAAAATATTCATAGTAAATAATTTTATGCAAATATGAAGCTAGTGCTTTTAATTAGCATACATTGATAAGAATTTTATACGCATTAATCGTATTTCATCTTCTGAGTAATCGGCTAAGTCTTCGTCATCCAAGGCAGATTCAATATCTCCTGTTTCGTGATCTAAAAAGAAATCTATTAATTCATCTTGTTTTTCATCATCTAACACCTGATCCATGTAATAGTCAAGATTTAGTTTAGTGCCAGAAGAAACAATATGTTCAATTTCATCTAATAAAACATCCATGTTTACTTTTAAAGAATCAGCAACATCTTCAAGTTCTTGCTTTTTATCAATTTGCTGAATTATAAACACTTTATACTTTGATTTATTGGCTGTAGTTTTTATGGTAACATCTGCCGCTGTAATAATATCATTATCTTCTACATATTGCTCAATAAGTTGAATAAAGTCAGCCCCGAATTTAGTTGCTTTTCCTTTTCCTACTCCTGTTATGGTGGTTAGTTCCTCAAGAGTACACGGATAAATAGTTGCCATTTCTTCTAACGAAACCTCTTGGAATATTACATAAGGGGGCAATTTTTCGTGTTTAGCAATATCTTTGCGCAAAGATTTTAGCATATCATACAATTTTTCATCGTATGCAGTTGCTTCAATAGGAGTGGAGTCTATTTCTTCGTCCTCTTTCTTTAAATTATCAAAATCATGATTTTTATAGAGTGCAATAGATTTTGGTGCTTTAATAAACGCCTTGCCCCTATCAGTAATTTTTATAGTGCCTATGTTTTCAATGTCTTTGCCCAATAGTCCTGCAAGCATTGTTTGCCTAATTACTGATCGCCAAAAATCTTGGGTTTCAGTATTTCCTTTACCATAAACATCTAACTTATTATGCTTGTAACTCAGCACATATTCTGATGGCGTGCCCATGAGAACATCAACTAAATGAAGCATGCCAAATCGCTGCTCCGTAGCAACGGCTGTTTTCAATACCAATTCAACAGAATTTTGGCCTTCGTACTGTTCTGTAGGATGATGGCAGTTATCGCAATTAGTGCAATTTTCCTTTAGAAACTCTTCGCCAAAATAGTGGAGTAGCTGCACTCTTCTGCAAACGGCCGATTCTGCAAATGAAGTTATTTCTTGTAAAAGAAGTCTTCCATTATCTCTTTCTTGTATCGGTTTATCCTTATTAAACTTATCTAGTTTGTTAATGTCATTATGACTAAAAAACATCAAACATTTACTGTCAATGCCATCTCTTCCTGCTCTCCCAGTTTCTTGGTAATAGCCCTCCAATGATTTAGGAACATCATAATGAACCACAAAACGCACATCTGGTTTATCTATGCCCATGCCAAACGCAATGGTTGCCACAATTACATCAATGTCTTCATTTAAAAAACCATCTTGGTTTTTTGCTCTTAGGTTTTGCTCTAATCCTGCATGGTAAGGGGCTGCATTTATATCGTTAACTTTAAGAAATTCGGCAATTTCTTCTACTTTTTTTCTACTTAGGCAGTACACAATGCCAGCTTTTCCTTTTTGCTCTTTAACAAATCTAATAAGTTGTTTTTTTATGTCTTGTTTGGCTCTAATTTCATAATACAAATTAGTACGGTTAAACGAAGACATATATAGCGCTGCTTTATCAATATTCAGATTTCTCTGAATATCAATTTGAACTTTAGGTGTTGCTGTTGCGGTTAATGCAATAATGGGGTGATCTCCTAGCTGCTGTACAATGGTTTTAATTCGCCTATATTCTGGTCTAAAATCATGCCCCCACTCTGAAATACAGTGGGCTTCATCAACGGCTATGAATGATATATTGGCTTTTAATAAAAATTCAACGGTTTCTTCTTTTGTTAAAGATTCAGGGGCAACATAAAGCAATTTAACTTTTTGTTCAATAGTTTCAGCCTTTACAATTTTTGCTTCACTTTTTGATAAAGTTGAATTTAAAAACCGTGCGTTAATCCCTAGTGCCTGTAATTGATCCACTTGGTTTTTCATTAACGCAATTAAGGGAGAAATTACAATGGCTGTTCCTGGTAATAAAACTGCTGGTAGTTGATAACAAAGCGATTTGCCTGCGCCAGTTGGCATAACTACAAATGTATCTTTACCCTCTAATAGGTTTCGTATAATTGGTTCTTGCGAGCCTCTAAATCCATTAAAGCCAAAAACTTGTTTAAGTATTTCCTTAGTTTTGAGTTCTAATTGTTCAATCATCTATATCTCAATTATTATTGTCTATTTTTTAGAACAACTGAATTGCCTCATGCTATTTCAGTTAATATGAAGATACATACTTTTTAAATAAAATGATTTATTTATGATGATAAGTTGTCGATAGAATTTAGAGAAAGGGATTTTTTTTTACAAATTTGTAATGATAGAAGAGCAGAGAAAGGCTAAAGTAAAAATTGATGGATAAAAATACATACGTAGTTATAATGGCAGGAGGTGTTGGTACAAGGTTTTGGCCATACAGCAGAGTTAATAAACCAAAACAATTTCTCGACATTGTAGGTTGTGGAAAAACATTAATACAGCTTACTTTCGAGAGGTTTAATACTATAATTCCAACAGAGAATATATTTATTGTATCTAATGAGCGATACCGTGAATTAATAATTGAACAACTTCCTGGTATTACAGAAGATCAGCTTTTACTAGAGCCTTTTCAACGTAATACGGCACCTTGCGTGGCTTATGCAAGCTATAAAATTGCTCAAAGAAACCCTGAAGCCAACATAATTGTAACACCTTCGGATCATGCAATCTTTAATGATGCTGAATTTTTAAAAACTATTGATAATGCATTAGAAGTTAGTAAATCTGGAGATAAGCTCGTTACAATTGGTATTCAACCCCATAAGCCAGAAACCGGATATGGGTACATTCAGTTTATTGATGAAGGTAATGAACCTGTAAAAAAGGTAAAAACATTTACCGAAAAACCTGAAATAGAATTAGCTAAAAAATTCTTAGAAAGTGGCGATTTCGTTTGGAATGCAGGTTTGTTTGTTTGGACGGCTAAATCAATAATTGCTGCGTTTGAAAAACATGAGCCCGACATTGCTTTATTATTTAAAGCAATTAATGAATCGTATTTTACAGCAAGCGAGAAATCTAGGATCCAAAATGCTTATTCCCAATCAAAAAATATTTCTATTGATTATGCAATTCTTGAAAAGGCCGAAAATGTTTGGGTAGTACTAGGCAATTTCGGGTGGTCCGATCTTGGCGCATGGGATTCGCTTTACGAACTGAGAGAAAAAAATGAAGAGAATAATGTAATAGCAGGAAATGTTACCACCTATGATGTTAAAAACTGTATTATAAGTAGCTCTACAAATAAACTTATTGTTGTTGAAGGATTAGAAGATTATTTGGTGGCCGATAATGGGAATGCACTCTTGATTTGCAAACGAGGTAGCGAGAACCAAATGCGAACCATTGTAAAAGATGTTAAAATGAACAAAGGGGAAGAGTATTTATAGAAGGGTTTTTCTGAAGTGAACAACAAAATAGAAAAATGCTAGTTTATTTTCATTAAAATTTGTGACACAAACACAAACATTATAACAGCTGTTTTCACAAAAGTTGCTACTTGCCTATTACTTTTGTCGCTTATAAAATTGCGAGATATTCAAATATGATAATAGAAAGGCTTTTTCAAACTCTAACGCATAAAAGCCTTATTCTAGTTGCTCTTGTTGGTATTGCAAATATTTCCTTTTCCCAGTCGCAAAATAATTCTGTTAATTCTGAGGATACTGTTACGAGTACACGGACAGCCGTTAGCTTTTCCGATATTTTTAGATAATGAAGTTTTTATATTT
>CAZQWZ010000033.1:0-17591 GCA_964596935.1 uncultured Roseivirgaceae bacterium | reverse complement strand
AAAAATTAAGTAAGCGCAAAAAACTATTGGAGCAAATGAGTAAAATAAAATCTACTTTAGGTGTTTTTATGCAACCAGCAGTCATTGATAATGTAATTATTAATTATACAAATAGCGCCCCTAATGTTACAGAAACAGTGTCTAGCACCAACTTTTTATATACAGGCTTAGGTATCGCTTACGAGTATTATTTTTCACCTTCTTTTTTTATAGGGCTAGATAGTAAAGCGAGTTTTGCAGGCAATAAATACTCTTCCATCTCTTTAAAAACCGGGTATAATGCCATATTTGCAGCTTTTGGAAGGCCTGCCAATGCTAATTTTTCGGTTAATGTTGGGCATTACCGTTTTGGCTATGTGGTAGGCAAGTATAATGTAGAAAAAGACCTAGAAATAAACGGAAAACCCTTTGATAGTGAAGAGGTGCAAGTATCACTCGAATCCAGAAGATGGGCGGTTGAACCCACCATTAGACTATCATTAGAAATGAACCACAGGCTTAGCCTTTTTGCCGAAGGAGGTTGGAATATGCCATTTTCTACCACAGATGGGCTTTATTTTAAAGAAAGAGGACAGCCCTTTTGGAAAACTAAAAAGACATTTGTGGAGCTACCTCACCCTGATATTAGCCTTACAGATGGGGTTAATGAGCTATCAGTAATTCCGTTGCAGTCTAACTTAATGCTTAATATTGGGGTGCTAATTCATTTTAAGTATTAGCAATTCCTTGATTTGTATCCTCTCGAAATCAAGGATAGTTTAATCAACCCCAAACCTTCGTGCCTTCTGTACAATTCTTACAAATATCTATGCTCTTCCGGTTGGTAAGTAGTTGCTTTCTAAATTTATTATAGGAATCATTTTCCCAGATATCTTCCAATTTTTGACCTTCGAGCGAGCCTTGTTTATGATCGGAATCTTTATCAAAACAACAAGGAACGATGGTGCCATCCCAAGTAACAACGGTGCTATGCCACATTTTCCAGCATTGGTTTTGTAGCTTATTTTTAAATTCATATTGCACTAACTCATCAGGTGACTCCAAGTCACCAGATGAGTTTTTAGTGGGCGCAATTTTTTTATAGCGGCTATATTTTTCAATAGTAGGCATCAAAGGGTTGCCGTTTTTATAATCATAAAGCTGTGCCGTTTTAAAGGCTACTTGGTCAACCCCTATTTCTTTTCCTAACGCTTTTACATCTTCAATTTGATGTTGGTTTGGCTTTACTACTAAAAATTGAAATATAACAAAAGGCGTTTTCGATTTAAGCTTTTTCTTCCATTTAATAATGTTTTTAGTGCCTTTTAATACTTTATCTAATTTTCCGCCAACTCTATAGCTTTGGTAAGTTTCTTGAGTGGCTCCATCAATAGAAATTATTAACCTATCCAAGCCCGATTTAATAGTTTTTCTAGCATTCTCATCGGTTAAGTAATGCGCATTGGTGCTAGTGGCTGTATAAAGTCCTTTGTTAGAAGCATACTCAATTAACTGTGTAAATTCAGGATGCAAGTAGGGCTCGCCTTGAAAATACAGTAATAGGTAGGAAGATGATTTATAAGACTGATCTACAATATTTTTAAAAAGGTTTATATCTAACATTCCTGTAGGGCGTGTAAACGACCGCAAACCACTTGGGCATTCGGGGCAACGTAAATTACACGAAGTAGTGGGTTCAACAGAAATACTTACTGGTTTGCCCCAAATAACTGGCTTTTTAAGCCATAGCGAAATGTAGTAGCTAGAGGTAATCATTATCATATTAACAAATCTTGCTATGGTAAGTTTACTTATCCAGTTTAAGCTATCGTTTAGTTGGGGTGTTAGCATTGATGCCCACGAAATTACACTTTTTGCGTATGTTAGCCACGAATACACGAATTACTATTTTACTGAATTGCCTCTGCATTTAAGTTTTATCAAGTCTTGTGTGGAATAAGTTGTGCAATTATTAAAAACTTTTATTCGCGTATTCGTGGCTATTTACAATAGCCTGGCTAATTTTATCGTTTGCAATTTTGATTGTGCATTATTAGAAACAATTATGATAAAAAGACTGAGCATTTCTATCCTGTTTATTTTAATAGGATTTAGTTCAAATTCACAAGAATTAAGTTCGCAAGCAAGCGTTTCATTATTAACGATTGCTCCTGGCCACGAAGAACTTTTTGCCGCTTTTGGGCACGCAGCCATTCACATCCAAGATTCTAGCTTAGGGATTGATAAGGTGTATAATTACGGCACCTATTATTATAATCAACCTTATTTTTATTTAAACTTTGCTCGGGGTTATTTGCTTTATGGCTTATCTGTAACCAAATATGAAAGGTTTCAGGGGTATTATGCCTATTTTAATCGAGAGATTAAGGCACAGTATTTAGATCTTTCAAGTGAGCAGAAACAATCGGTTTTTGATTATTTGGAAAATAATGCCAAGCCAGAAAATAAAATGTATTACTACGATTATTATTATAATAATTGTGCTACTAAAATAAGAGATGTATTTATTGAGGTGCTGGGTGATGACTTTAAAATACCTCAAAATTATACAACAGTGCCAGGTAAAACGCTTCGCCATTTACAAGATGATTATATCGCAGAAGAGTTTCCTTGGGGGAAACTAGGGATAGATTTGTGTTTAGGATTGCCCGTAGATAAAGTAGCTTCGGATTATGAATACATGTATTTGCCAGATTATTTGTACCAAGGGTTTGCTGAAGCCGAAATTGTAAAAGATAGTAGTTGGGTATCGTCAGTTAAAAAAGAAAAAATAATTCTTGCTTCAAGGCCAATGGATTTTTCAATTCCTTGGTTTACGCCAACAATTGCTTTTAGCATGCTTCTTTTCATAGGCACGCTAATGTTTATTTTACAACTTAAAAAAGGTTGGAAATTTAAGTTGTTTGATTTCGCTCTATTCCTATCTATTGGCCTTGTTGGCACACTCCTTTTTATATTGTGGGTAGCAACCGACCATAGTGCCGCAGCCAATAATTTTAACATTCTATGGGCTGTGCCAACTCACTTAATTATAGCGTTTGGTTTGCTACGCAAAAAAACAAAACGGTGGGTAAATTGGTATTTAGCATTGTTAATACCAATTTCTCTAAGTTTAGTGCTTTTTTGGAAACTTATTCCTCAAGATTTGAACGAAGGGTTCATTCCTATTGTATTTTTGATAATAGTTAGATCAGTGGCTATAATTTTAAGAAAATGAAAAAATATATATTAATTGGACTATTTAGTTTTCTCGTAATTAGTTCAAATGCGCAATCTGTAGATAAGATAAATAAATTAAACGGCATTGAACTTGGCGTTAGCCAAGCTAGTTTTAAAGGCGATTTATTTTTGATAACAGGAAATGAGCTTGCTTACCAAGAAGCACCAAGCTTACAGTTTGCCCTCAAAAGAAAAATTAGGTTGGGCATAAGAGATGCCTCTTACCAAGGCAATGAATATAGAAAATTTGATGCCTATGAAGCTACCAATATTACGCTTCAATTTTATGAAGGTGAATTGTTTAAAGTTCAGTGGACTTTTAGAAATAGAGAAACTCTTTCGGCTATCTATAATTATTTAGTAGATACGTATGCCGATAAATTTGGGTCTTCGAAAGAAGAAGTGTTTGATGAATTTAGGCAAGTAGAATGGCAAGGGAAAAAGAAATACGTACAAGTATTTATGGATCCAGAATCGGATGTAACCTTGGTGTTTGAAGATGTAAAGGTTGCAAAGAAGGTGCAAAAGGTACTTGCAACATCGAACTAAAGGATAATCATAATACATACCTCTACAAGTATTGTCATTGCTAGGCACGAAGCAACCTGTTTAATATTTACACAGTGTTTAATTATTAGCAGATTGCTTCATCCTATACCTAATGTTAGTAGATTTAAAATTTAGGAAGCATTCGCAATAACGACAAGCTCTTAATTAATTATATAAATAATGTTTAGTTTTAAAGAAGCTCAATTAGAACAATTGGCAATACATTTTATTGGCAATGCAGCTGCTGAAGAAGGAATGCAGCTTTCTAAAGAATTAGTAACTGTAGATTCAGATATTACTTCTTTGTTAAAATTGTATTTTCTCAAGCCCTTTAAAGAGCAAGGGTTATATACTTTTCATCACGAATCGGATATTAACCTTAACGAGATATTTCATTACGCCTCGGCTATTTTTGATGACCCAGATAGCTTATTTTTACAATCTGTAAATATTGCCAAACACTTATACGAATCTTCGTCACACCCAAATATTAAGCCAGGCGAGCTGTACGTTACTTATTTTGATGAATGCATTATCAATGGAGAAGTGGTTGAAGTACTTGGGTTGTTTAAATCTGAAAGTAAAGAAAAATACATCAAGGTTTTTTCTGATAACGGAAATTATAAAGTTGATAGCGAAGAAGGAATTAATATCAATAAACTTGATAAAGGGTGCTTAATTTTTAATACAGAGCGAGAGAGCGGATATAGGGTTGCCATTGTTGATAACACCAATAAATCGAGCGAGGCTCAATATTGGTTAAGTCAATTTCTTAATCTTAAACCTAATGAGGATAGCTATTACCATACAAAAAATTACATTTCTCTTTGCAAAGGGTTTGCAGAGGAGGCTTTTCCTGAAGCCAATAAGGTTGATAAAATAGACTTAGTAAATAATACGGTAGAATTTTTTTCAAAGAAGGAAGCCTTCAATATAGAGGAGTTTAATAACGAAGTAATGCAAGATGAAGGCTTGATTGAGAAGTTTCAAAATTATAAAGAGGTTTTTCAAGAAACCAATGATATTCCTTCGTATGATGAATTTGAAATATCGAAACCTGCGTTAAAGCAAAGCAAAAAGTTTATTAAATCTGTAATTAAGCTTGATAAAAATTTTCATGTGTATGTGCATGGTAATAGGCAAAATATAGTACGCGGTTTTGATGAGCAACTTGATATGAATACCTACACGCTATACTTTAAAGAAGAAAGCTAGTGTTAAGTCAAGTGTACTGTGTTGTATAAGTTGCCGATATTTTTGAGCTAGACAATGCAAAAAATATGCCCCTAGCCATAGCTACGGAAGTATTTTTTAAAGAAGTATAGGGCAAAAATATCAAAGCTTGGTTCGGCTAAAGTATGCTTGACTTGACACTAGCCATTTAAACAGATTCCAGCACGGTTCTAAAAGCAATTACTTTATCTCCAAACTTTTGGGTGTGCTTGGCTTGCAAAGCTGGGGCATATGTAGCTTGGTATTGTTGAAGCTTAGCCATCGAACTTATGAAATATTGAACCGAGTAAGTTATCGTTTCTTCCTGTTGTAAAAGCACCTCATAAATGGCATAAGATTCGAACAAATCAGTAGCCATTACTTCATTAATATGGGTGTTTTTCATCCAACTTAACCACTCTTTTGAAATGGATGGCTCAACTGATATGGTTACGTTATATAAAATCATAATATTTTATAATAAATGTGGTTTGAATGCTTAAAATTTTCATAAAAATAGTATAAATTTTTCGCTTACCTTTTGTTAATAATATGAATACAGTTACACTGAAATGATGTTTTTAATTATAAAACTTAATGTGGCGATTATTAGTTTATAATCTATTCAGTATTTTTATTGAGTTCCTCATTACTATGTTATTTCTTTGTGTTCATTAAAAAAACAAAAACAGAGAAATAACTTGTAAAAGTTATAACAAATATGATATTAGTTGGCTATCTAATTGCATTGGTAATTTCGTTTTATATGCTTGCGGAAGTAAGTGATAGGTATTTTGTCGTATCACTCGATAAGATATCAAGCCAATTAAAAATGTCGCACGATATGGCTGGTGCCACGCTTATGGCGATTGGTTCTAGTGCTCCAGAATTATTTGTTGCAGCAATTGCATTAATCCGCCCAGGTGACCATGATGCCATTGGAATTGGAACTATTGTAGGTTCTGCTCTATTTAATTTATTGGTTATTGTAGGAGCAGCAGCAGTTGTAAAAAACTCACTTATTGCTTGGCAGCCCGTTATAAGAGATTTGCTTTTTTACGGAATTGCAATACTAGGGCTGTACTATGTGCTTTATAATGGCCAAGTTGAACTGTGGGAAGCAAGTGTATTAATAGCCTTATATGGTGTTTATGTGTTCGCAGTTTTTAAATGGAGAACTTGGTTTAAGTACACGGAGCTTGATGAAGACCCACCCGAAGAAGAAGAAGAGGAGGAAAAAACAGGTTGGAAAGTTATATTTAAACCACTAGATTGGTTTTTAGCTAAGGTTTTTCCAGATGCAAAGCATTATAAGATGGTTTTTATGGTGTCAATTTTGCTTATAGCTGCACTATGTTGGGTGTTGGTCGAAAGTGCAATTGGTATTGCACATATTTTGGATATTTCAGAAATGGTAATTGCATTAACGGTTCTTGCAGTGGGCACTTCCGTTCCTGATATGGTTTCATCTGTTATTGTTGCTAAGCAGGGTAGAGCAGGAATGGCCGTAAGTAACGCTATAGGAAGCAATATTTTTGATATTTTTATTGGCTTAGGCCTTCCTTGGTTAGTAAAAATCCTTATAGTAGATGAAGTAATTAAAATTGATATAGATGGTCTCGATATTTCTGTAGGCTTACTTTTTGTTTCGGTTCTTTTAATCTTATTTTTCTTAATTTGGAAGAAGTGGAAGCTTACACAGAATTTAGGGTTTACCCTAATATTACTTTACATCTTATTTGTGATTTGGGAAATTTTTAGAGCAAAGCTAGACATAATAGATAGGCTTATGGAATTTCTTAATTTCTAGCATAAAAAAAGTCTCAGGCCTTATTGGCCTGAGACTTTTTATTTACACTAAATTTTATTACATATCTTTTTTTGCTACATCGGGTATTATGCCCATATTATACCAAGCAAATGAGTACCGATCTGCGGCTTGCTCAATATATTTAGAAGTTGGTGTACCAGCTCCATGTCCAGCATTTGTTTCAATTCTGATTAAAACAGGGTTTGACCCTGTTTGATTTTCTTGCAATGTAGCGGCAAATTTAAATGAATGAGCAGGCACAACTCTATCATCATGATCGGCAGTAGTTACCATGGTTGCAGGATAGTTGGCCGGCTTTAAATTATGAACTGGAGAATACCCTTTAAGGTATTCAAACATTTCTTTCGAATCATCTGCTGTGCCATAATCATACGCCCAGCCTGCACCTGCAGTAAATTTGTGGTAGCGCAACATATCCATTACCCCCACGGCAGGAAAAGCCACTTTTGCTAAATCAGGTCGTTGGGTCATCGTAGCTCCTACTAATAAACCGCCATTTGAACCTCCTGCAATTGCTAAATAATCACTTGACGTGTACTTATTATTGATTAAGTATTCACCTGCTGCAATAAAATCATCAAACACATTTTGCTTTTGCATTTTTGTGCCTGCGAGGTGCCATTTTTCTCCATATTCTCCTCCACCCCTTAAATTGGGTTGAGCATAAATGCCTCCATTTTCTAACCAAATTATTCTACTTGTACTAAAGGAAGGAGTAAGGCTAACGTTAAATCCACCATAAGCATATAAATAGGTTGGGTTCATTCCATTAAGCTCAATCCCTTTTTTGTGTACAATAAACATGGGTACTTTGGTGCCATCTTTGCTCGTGTAAAATACTTGCTCTGTTACGTAATCATCTGGATTAAAGGCAACCTTAGGTTTAATGTAAAGCTCAGATTTTCCATTAGTAATATCATATTTGTAAATAGCAGCAGGAGTGGTAAAAGAGGTAAATGTGTAATAAAGTGAGTTGTCAGCTTTTAGCGCCCCAAAGCCATAAGCCGTACCTATTCCAGGTAAGTTAACCTCCAATTCTTTATCTCCTTGCATTGTAAATTGCACTATTTGAGTTTTAGCATCCACTAGGTATTCAGCAAATATTTTTCCTCCGCCAGTAGATGTACTCAGTACATTTTCAGTTTCTGGTATTACATCTACCCAATTTTTAGGTGTTGGGTTGCTCATATTTACTTTTACCAATCGGCTATTAGGTGCATCCAAATCTGTATGGATGTAAAGTTCATCCCCTTCATTTTCGAGGAGGTAATGATTTTTATCGAAATTATCAACCACGGTTACAAGCGTTGGATTTTTTAAGGATAGATCCATAAAATACATCTCTCCCCCCGATGTGCTATTGGCAGCATTAATGGTTAAGAATCTTTCATCTTCGGTTAACCCCGCCCACACATATCTTCTGGGTTGTTTTTCACCACCAAAAATCAATTTATCTTCAGATTGTAATGTGCCTAGTTTATGGTAAAATAATTTATGATGTTGGGTCATTTCTGATAGAGCACTTCCTTTTGGTTTATCATAGCTGCTGTAATAAAAACCTTCGTTCCCTTTCCATGCCAACCCACTGAATTTAATGTCTATCAAGGTATCTCCAAGTATTTCTTTCGATTGGGTATTCATTATTATGGCTTTTCTCCAATCGGAGCCACCTTCAGATATTTGGTAGGCAATTAACGACCCATCTTTGGTAAAACTTGTACCTGCAAGTGATATAGTGCCATCTTCAATAAAGTTATTGGGGTCTATAAATACTTCATCCTCTTCTGAGCCAATTTTTTTACGATAAAGCACATTTTGGTTTTGCAACCCATCATTACGATAAAAATATTCCCATTCTCCGTGTTTGGTAGGTGCATAAACACGCTCATAATTCATTAATTCCTCTAGCCTAGCTTTAACCTTATCTCGGTAATTAATATGGTTTAAATAACTAAAAGTTACTTCGTTTTCAGCTTTAACCCATTTGCCTGTGGCTTCGGATGTGTCATTTTCGAGCCAGCGATAAGGGTCAGCCACATCTACTCCAAAATACGTATCCACATGGTCAGATTTTGTTGTTTCGGGATAGTTTGTCATTTCTTTCTTTTCAGTAGGAGAGCAGCTAAAAGCAAATAGTGCTAATACTGCTACTTGTATTTTTAATCTATTCATAATTAATAATTTAAGTCTATCAATTTTAAATAATATATGTAATTAATGATACTAAAATTACGCAAGCGGAATGATTTAGTGATGGCATTTTTGCGAAGATTTGAAAAGAAATTGGTAAATTGTGGTGTAAAAAAGTTAACCATAAATTTCAATTAACCAATCAATGCAAATTAATCCATCAAATAGCGGCTGGTTGTCAGATTATTTGGAGTATCGTAAGTCTATTTTTCAATCGTTTTTGAAAGATTCGGCTAACGACAGCCATCCTGAGCATTCGATGTATAGGATTTTGCAGCCTACGGGCATAATGTATGGCCATCCTTTAAACAAAACCAACGTAGCAGACACAACAAACCTTAATAAGCTAAAGCTTTTAATGGCCGAAAGCTTAATAAGTGGATCATTAATTTACCATCATCAAGAAATAAATAACGAAGATGATTTTTCGGATGTGATCATGCGAACGGTGCATAAAATTGGTGATTTTTATACTAAGATTTATCCAGAGTTATCAGTTTCGAAACACACTTTTTTAGGTAAGAAAAAATCCCCTCTTGAGATTGCCGAAAAAATCCTTGAGAACCGAGTACGTGAGACGAGTAAAGAGCATGTAAATTATTGGGTTTCTTTTTTTGATAATATTATTCTTTTTCTTGATATCTATTTTTTCGGACAATGGATGCATACCAGCTCGGAACAAATGATTGCTGAATTTTTTCAGCAAGAAAAGGAAGAACTTAGGTTTAGTATTATTAAAGTGATGTCGGCTGCGGCACACGCAAATAAAAATATTGAGGAAGAAGAACAGGCACTTTTCAATTTCTTTTTAAAGTCATCACATTTATCATCGAAACAGAAGGAAGAAGCGAAAAAGGATTTTAAAAAAGGAATTAGCCTATCAGATATCTATATACCAAACCAAAACTCGTGGTTGCTTAAAAAGTTTTTTTTAGAGTTGGCCATTTTAACTGTTTGGGTGGATAGAAAGCTAGAAGACTCTGAAATGGTTTTTTTAAAGGCATTTTCTAAAAAAATGGGCTTTTATGAAGAAGACTTGGATAATAGCCTCTTGGCAGTAGAAGGGTTTATACTTGAAAACTGGGACATGTTAGATCATCTAAGAAGCGGACACGAACTAGATGAAATAAGTAAAGAATATCTTAAAAGGGTAAAAATAACAACGGATAAAAATGCCATCAGAATTAATGATGAGTTAAAAAACAATGCTACCCTTAGTAAACTATTAGCAAAGGCTAAATTAGATACTCTTACTAAAGAGGAAGAAAAACAGTTGCACGATGGCTTAATAAATGTGTTAAAAGCGGTGCCTACGTTTGTTATAATTGGGTTGCCAATTTCTTACCTAACTCTGCCTATGTTATTAAAAATATTGCCCAATGAGGGTTAAATTTAGTTGATTGCTCCAAGTGCAAAAAGTGCTGAGATGGTAACTTCTTTACGAGTACTGGAAAATTTCTTCATTTCAAAATCTAGCCTTGGTTCAATATTAGTGGCAAAAAAGTATATATTATTTTTCGCTTCTACATAGCCCACAAACCACCCATTATCAATGCCATCGGTTGTTGACCAACCCGTTTTTCCACTTAAGGAATATTGTTCTTCAATTTTAATTTGAAGAATTTCTTTTAACGTTTTGCTAGTTGATTTGGAGATGCCAAGTTGATTGTGGTAAAATCGATTTAAAAAATCAATTTGTTCGAACGGAGTAATTCTAGAACTTCCTTCTAACCAAAAATTATCTAGCGTGTTGGTGTTTACATCCATTTTTCCATAAGTTAATTTCTTTAAAAAAACATTCATTTTTTCAACCCCAATATTTTGAGCAACACTTTGAAAACAAGGCACACAAGATAATTGAAATGCTTGTTGTAGGTTTAAATCTTTTTCCCAACTAGACAAAAACCTTTTTTCTCCATCCCATTTAAAAATTGATTTTTTGTTTTTAATAGCGCCTGCTTCTAAGCCGATTATAGCATGGGTAATTTTAAATGTTGATGCAGGCAAATGTCCTTGCTGTGTTTTTTCAAAGTCATTTGAATAAAATGTATTCCTTTCAAAATCAAAGATTAATAGGGTGCCTTCTACATTGGATGAGTCTAAAATTGATTGAAATTTTTGCTTTACAATTTGTGTGGCAGCTTTTGAGCCTGTATGCTCCTCTTTTATTGAACAAGAAAAAAGCATTATTGAAACAAGCAGAAAGGAATACTTCATAGTATATATTGCATTATCTTATCACAACCACTTTTGAGTAATATTTCATCGAATCGAGCAAAATGGTTTTGTTAAAACCTTGCGTGCTGATAGAATCTATCAGCAATTGATTGCCATATCTATTTACCCATACTTGTACAAATTGCTCTGTTGTGTAAACTAAATTTTTGCGCTCGAACCGAGCATTTATTTGCCTCACCTCTGCTTCTGTTCCAAGGTATTTTATTTCAAGCAATGTAATGTTGGTATGTGTTTTTGGTAAAGCCGTGTAAATCGTTTTTAAGAGATTGCTAGATTTATCGGGAATGCCTTTTTGTACAGAATATGCATCTGTTAATGAAGGCTTATTTATGTCTTCATTTAGTAAGGATGAAAGCTCAATTGTCCAAAATATAGAATCAGTAATAACACTATTTTTTTCTTTGATAGCATTAACCTGTGTTGATTTAACTACCTTACTTTTTGCTTTAATATGAGAAGCTACTAATTTCTCTGAAAAACCAGGAAGGTCAAAATGACTATTAGTAGAATCAATTTGTGTAGCTATAGGATTACAACCCATCCATAATACCAAGCTTAGTAGTGTTAATAATCGCATTATGATACTAATATTTCTCCTGTCATTTCTCCTGGTATTTCTTCACCCATAATGGTTAGTATGGTAGGTGCTAAATCTCCTAGCTTTCCATCTTTTATCTCGTATGTAGAATCGTTGCTTGCCAAAATACAAGGCACCAAATTAGTTGTGTGAGCTGTATTAGGCGAGCCATCTGGGTTAACCATCATATCTGGGTTGCCGTGGTCGGCAATAATTATGATATCGTAATTGCTTTCTAATGCGACAGTAACTACTTTATTTGCTTCAGCATCTACGGTTTCGCAAGCTGTTACAGCAGCTTCAAAAATACCTGTATGGCCTACCATATCTGGGTTAGCATAGTTTAGGCATATAAAATCAGCAGATTTAGCTTTTAGCTCAGGTATAATTTTGGCACTAATATCAGCAGCACTCATTTCGGGCTGCAAATCATAAGTAGCTACTTTGGGCGATGGGCATAATAATCTAGTTTCTCCTTCAAAAGGCTCTTCTTTACCTCCTGAGAAAAAGAAAGTAACGTGAGGATATTTTTCCGTTTCGGCAATTCTAATTTGCTTTAACCCTTTATCGCTAAGCACTTCGCCTAAGGTATTTTTCAAATTATCTTTATCATACGCCACTTTTACACCTACAAAGCTGTCATCGTAATTAGTCATAGTAACGTAATACAAATCGAGTTTTTGCATATTTTGCTTAGTAAAATCCTTTTGTGTTAAGGCTTGGGTAATTTCGCGGCCACGGTCGGTTCTAAAGTTGAAGTTTAACACAACATCGCCTTCTTTAATGCTTGGTGTACCAGAAACAATAATGGGCTTAATAAACTCATCAGTTACATCTTCGTTATATGATTTTTTGATAGACTCCTTCCAATCGTTAGTTTGTTCGCCAACTCCTTTGGTCATGGCATCATACGCCAATTTTACTCTTTCCCAACGGTTATCCCTGTCCATTGCAAAATACCTACCTGTGATGCTTGCAATAGAGCCCGTTGTAGTATTTATATGGTTTTCCAATTCAGTAAGAAACCCTAAGCCACTTTTAGGATCAGTATCGCGGCCATCGGTAAAAGCATGTATAAATACATTTTTTAGCCCCTGGTTATGTGCAGCAGTGCAAAGCCCCTTTAAGTGATTGATATGTGAGTGAACACCTCCATCAGAAACTAATCCAATTAGGTGAAGATTCTTATTATTTGCTTGAGCATATTCGAAAGCAGTTTTAATGACTTCGTTAGTAGCAATGGAGCCATTTTCAACAGCTTTATTAATTTTAACTAAATCTTGATATACAACACGGCCTGCGCCTATATTCATATGGCCCACTTCAGAGTTGCCCATTTGCCCATCTGGTAAACCAACTGCTGAGCCTGATGCTTCTAGTGTTGAATGCTTGTATTTACTATATAAACTATCAACAAATGGAGTGTTTGCCTTGTCTATTGCCGATACATTTTTATCCGTAGCAATTCCCCATCCATCTAAAATCATTAATAAAACTTTCTTTTTCATCTAATTATCCGTGTTAAAAAAAATCAAGTTGCAAATATACATATAGAAGAGTAGCTTTGTTACGTCTATTAGTGTAGAAACGGCATAGTTTTAGACACCCTTTTAATATGAATCTATCAAAACCAATTTATTCACTTTTAATTGCTTGGTTTGTGTTTTTTGCTTTTACAAGCAATGCACAAAACGAAACAGTTGCACAAGTTAAGCTTGTGCTAGAAGTTGGCAATGCTAGCGAGCTTTCTAAATTTTTAAATGATAAGGTTGATTTGAATATTGATGGCACTGAAGGTACGTATAGTCACTCACAAGCAGAAGGTGTTTTAAAAAACTATTTTAAGGAAAATCCTCCAAAATCATTTCAAATTAACCACGAAGGTGCTTCTGAAAATGGCTTAATCTATGCGATTGGTGAATATCAAACAGTTGACAGTTCGTTTAGAGTTTGGATTAGACTGAAAGAGGTGAACGATCAATATAAAATCCACGAAATGAGTTTTGTTAAGGAGTGAGTTGGCCTTCTCGTCATTGCGAGAGTTGAGTTTTATAAAAAACCAGCGTAGAGAAATGACAGTAAGAACGTCATTGCGAATCCCATCCTAAAATTCCAAAACTTTAATAATGTAAATGGGATGCGGCAATCTGTTCATTATTTTAATTTTTTCTTACTAAGTAATATAAAATGCTAATAATTAATATTTTACATAATCTGTCAATGGTAGGAGGCACCCCGATAGCTATCGGGGAAGCAATCTGTTGTTTTGATAAGGATTGCTTCATCCCATAGTCATTGTTGTCCTTTTTAACTTGTATAACAGGATTCGCAATGACGTTCACTATTATCTATTAACATGAATTACAAAACCGAAGAAGCAATTTCCCATTTTATTACTGCTGCCTTAGAAGAAGATATTGGTCCTGGCGATTATTCTTCGTTGGCATCTATCCCGTCTTCTGCCCAAAATACAGCACAGCTTATAATGAAAGATAAAGGCATTATTGCTGGAATTGAAATAGCTAAAAAAATATTTGCAGAAGTAGATTCATCTTTGCAGCTCTCATTTTATAAAAATGATGGAGATACTGTAAAAGAAGGAGACATAATTTTTAAAGTTTCGGGCAGTGCTCAATCCATATTAACGGCAGAGCGGTTAGTGCTTAATTGCATGCAGCGCATGAGCGGAATTGCTAGTTATACACATCACTTATCAAGTTTAATTGCAAACCATAAAGCACAATTATTAGATACCCGCAAAACCACGCCCAATTTTAGGATAATGGAAAAATGGGCTGTTTTAATTGGTGGAGGACAAAACCATAGGTTTGCCTTGTACGATATGATTATGCTAAAAGATAATCATATTGATTTTGCTGGTGGAATAGCTAAGGCAATTGAAGCAACCCATAAATATTTAAAAGCCAATAACCTCAACTTACAAATTGAAGTAGAAACACGCAATTTAAGTGAAGTTAAGCAAGTGGTAGAAGTTGGTGGAGTAGATTTTATTATGCTCGATAATATGAGCCCTGCATTGATGAAAGACGCTGTTGAATTTATTGATGGCCGTTATAAAGTAGAGGCCAGTGGAGGCATTACCGAACAAACCATTGAGGCCGTTGCGGCTTCTGGTGTAGATTTTATCTCAGTGGGTGCGCTTACACATAGCTATAAAAGCTTGGATATGAGCTTGAAGGCTGTATAATTTTTTTGCTTTTTCATATAACTTGTTAAGAGTTAAGGTGGCGATAATTATGCAATTTGGGAGTGTTATTCCCAAATTGCATAAAATTACCTATCTTTACATCTATGGTATCACGACTTATTGAGAAAAAGTTAGTTGAAATGGCGAAGAAGTTCCCTGTAATTGCAGTAACTGGCCCACGGCAATCAGGAAAAACAACCATGTGTAAAAACATATTTAGTAAGCATAAATATGTTTCATTGGAAGACCCTGATATAAGAGAATATGCAGAAACGGATCCTAGAGGATTTTTAGAAGACTATAATGGAAAATTAATCATAGATGAAGCACAACTTGTTCCTCAAATATTTTCCTATATTCAAGGCATTGTAGATCGGGATAATCTCCCAGGTCAGTATATCCTTACGGGTTCTCAAAATTTTTTACTTTTAGCAAAAATTAGCCAATCCTTGGCTGGGCGGGTTTATATTTATCATTTATTACCCTTTAGTGGTACAGAAATAAAAAGCAAATACAGCGCAACCCTTCTATCAAATATGTTTAAAGGTGGGTATCCAAGAATTTACGACAAAAAGATTGCTCCCACAGA
The DNA here is from genome assembly GCA_964596935.1 of uncultured Roseivirgaceae bacterium. Classification (GTDB taxonomy): domain Bacteria; phylum Bacteroidota; class Bacteroidia; order Cytophagales; family Cyclobacteriaceae; genus JAKISE01. The sequence continues at coordinate 1,978 of CAZQWZ010000033.1, read as the reverse complement.
CTTTTTTCCCTCTTATGTTCAAACCTATTTAGAACGCGATGTTAGAAACATACTTAATATTAAAGACCTAAGTCTGTTTTCGGCATTTTTAAAAATATGTGCTGGCAGAATTGGGCAATTATTCAATTCATCTACCATTGGTAATGAACTTGGAATCGATCATAAAACAGTAAAAAGTTGGCTTACTATATTAGAAGCAAGTTTTATCATAGTTCGATTGCAACCTTGGCATACAAATTTTAATAAAAGGGTAATTAAATCTCCTAAAATATATTTTTATGATACAGGGCTGGCTTGCCATTTATTAGGAATAAAAAAGGAGGAAGAAATAAATATCCATTTTGCCAAAGGCGCACTATTTGAAAATTTTGTGATAACCGAGCACATTAAAAACACTTGGAACAAAGGACTCAGTCTTAGTTCTTATTTCTGGAGAAATAGTGCAGGAAATGAAGTTGATTTACTTATTGAAAGCGGTGATAATGTAAAAATAGTAGAGATTAAATCTGCTAAAACTATTAAACTAAACTTTTTTAAAGGCATAAACTATTTTGAAAAACTAGCTAAAACACACACCATTCAAAAATACATTGTTTATGGAGGGGATGAGCTGCGAAATCAGTTTAACACTAGAATATTACCTTGGCATAAAATTGAAGAGTTGAGCTAAATCTCCATGCTAGCTAGGCATTTATATCAGTAGGCGCACTTACCCATAGCTATAAAATCTTGGATATTAGCTTAAAGGCGGTTTGATAAAACTAGGATTAGTTCGAAAGCATTAAACTTTAGATTCTTATTATTTTTTTAATTTGTTTATACGGCTAATCTTCTAAATAACTAGCTTTGCGCCTCATTGATGAACTACCTTAGATATGATTGTAAAAACTAAAAAATATAAGCTCGAAACAGGCACATACATTAAACTAGCTATGACAAATATCTTAACCCAACAGTGGTGGGTTGGTTTAATTGCAGCAGCACTTTGTAGTGGTTATTTTATTATACCAAACACTTGGTGGTTTTGGGGTACTGCAATTGCAGTAATCATTTATTTATTGTTCTGGCTAATTCAGTTTGCAGGAGTTACCCAACTGGAGCAGACTAAAATTTTATTTGATAAGTTGTCTTATGAGATTAATTCTCAGCAAATAATGATTAAGCTTAGTTCTAAGCAAGGTATGCCCATGAAATGGGATCAAATTAAAAAAGTTAAAGTAGGCAAAGATTCTATTTTGCTAGTTGTAAATAATGCCCAACTAATGTATTTTCCTTTTAAAATATTTAAAACCGAAAATGAACGAAAATTTGTAGAGACTATTCTAAAAAGAAAGGGATTAATAAAATAATTCTCACGTCATTCCTGCGAAGGCAGGAATCCACCCAGCAAGATGTTAAAAAGATATGACTCAAGTTTTCTCGTTTCAAGGATGTTTAGTTTTGTCATATTTACAGATTCCTGCCTTCGCAGGAATGACGATCTTTTTGATGAATGAGCTCTATAATGGAAACTGAAAAATACAAAAAAGCCAAACTTAAAATTGCTTCCTACTGTGCCTATCAAGAGCGTTGCCAGCTAGAAGTACGAAACAAATTATATTCATACGAACTATATCGAGATCAAGTAGATGAGCTATTAGCCTGGCTAATTACCGAAAACTTTGTAAATGAAGAGCGTTTTGCACAAACGTATGCAGGCGGCAAATTCAGAATTAAAAATTGGGGCAAGTTTAAAATTACTCAAGCCTTAAAACAAAAAGACATTTCTGATTACTGTATAAAAAAAGGGTTAGCAGAAATTGGTGCTGATGACTATATGATCACAATTAGGGCGCTAGCAGAAAAGAAATTAAACGAATATGCACTAAAGGTTTCTAACCCTTACCAATTAAAAAACAAAACAGCTAAATACCTTATTTCAAAAGGCTTTGAGCCTAATTTGGTTTGGGATGTGCTTAATAACCCACTTGATTAGAGG
>CAZQWZ010000032.1:0-17616 GCA_964596935.1 uncultured Roseivirgaceae bacterium | reverse complement strand
AACGGGGCTAACTATTTCTTAAAGTTTACCAGTTCTATTTTAATAAGACTTTAGCACACCATTATGTAGATTTGTGTATTTGTGTTAGGGTTTCTTTTACCTCTTAAACCTAACGCACTACCACCACAATACGTGGTAGAATTAATTATCAAATGTTAAAATATCTGCTCATGCTGTCTATTCGGAGTGCGACTTTGAGCCGCACTCCGAATAATTGGACTATTGGATTTTAACCATAAAAAAGCTCCCCGTACATCGGGGAGCTTTTAACGTGTTATTTTGAGTTAGTATCTCTCTATCTTTTAAAGCCTAAGGCACTACCACCACAATAAGAAGTGGAGTTATCAAAGGTGTATGTTATGTAATAAATACCTGTACTTTGGCAATTAAAAATAATGGCTTGCAATTGCTGCCCGTTAACCACACTAGTAGCTAATTGTTTTCTGGTAGCATCGTATAAAGTAACAACTAATCCTTTATTATCGCCTTCGGAAGAACAAAGGTTAACCATATACATGGTGCCTTTTGCAAATGGGTAAGAGTATTCTACTTTATCTAATCTGCCTCCTCTGCCATTAATTTCGTAGCTCTTTAAAAAATTAAATCCACTAACCAATTTGGGGATACATACCTTAATGCTTTCAGCTGGCCTACATTGAGCCTTGGCTTCTTTCTGTACCAATAAAAGTGCAACAATGAGTAGTATATATGTTAAAATTTTCATGCTCGATGCAAATATTAAGATGTTAATTTATTTCGAATAATGGTTATTACACTGTCAATTTCAATTACATTTTCTTGTGTAATATGAACCGTGCTTGTACTGTTATCTTTAATCATAAGTATTCCATCCACTATTTCAGTTGTTGGTTCTGCGTAGGTATAAGTGATTTTTATCTTTTTATAAGCGTCTTTTAATTGCTGCATGTCCTCATATAATTCTTTTATATTAGGGTCTGTTTCCGCATAAAAACTCATTAACAACATTATGTTTTCTAAAATAATTTTTTGCTCTCCAATTCGCTCTGCCAATGCAGGTACTTCTGGGTTTGATAAAGCCATTTGAGCGTTGATATGCACAGCTTCCATCCAACCGCCAACTAAAAATAAGATACTTAAGTTAGCGCGCTTATTTTCTTGTAAGTATCTATTAATTGCATTAAAATTTTGGGTGGTTATTAACATTAAAGAATCCAAGTTATCATTATTGGTTGCTAACCTTCCAACTAATCTTAAATTAAAAAATTGGCCAATATTTAAGTCATCGGCTAACTCTTTAACAGCTTTCATATACGCTAACCCTTCTTGGTTCTTACCAAAAATATTAGTGTAAATAAGGTCGGTTCCATAGATACCAAGGTTTATGGCTCTTTTAAAAGTGGTATTATATTTAGAAACATCATCGGGGTTACTTAATATGGTACGGTCATAGGCAGAACCAGATTCTTTCATTAACATAGATATTTCTAAAGGGGCAGGTATCTGCATTAGAATATTATTAATGGTTTCTTCTGAAATCGCTGGGGTATCAATGCCTTCTCCTAGTTCATCTAAAAAAGCTTCTGCTTCATCTTTTTTATCCGAGCCACAAGAACTAAATGACAGTATTGCTGTTAAAAGCAAAAATGGAAGATAGTTTTTCATTTGTTTTAATTTATTTCAATTGTCAAAATTACCTACTTTTTTTTAATCTGCACATTGCTAAGTGCTTTAATTAATTTGGCTAGCCACTCAAAATATAGTGCAATATACAACCCAAATGACATAAACCATATAACTGATATGTTAAACCAAAACGTATCAAATGTTGTACCAAACATAGGTTTGGTTGGTGCATAAAAATGAGTACGGTAGTCCAATATATGTTTTGTGTGGTAGGTTTCGTTAAAAATAGGATCTATTCTCTGAATTAGATTTTTATTATGAAAGATGGTTCTATCTTCAACATTTACACGCCTTACCAAATCAGCTAAGGATTGATTAAAATATTTAGATTTGTACTTAGTGATGTCGTAATCATCTTTAGAGTTTAAAAAGTTAATTAGCTTTTCTTTATCCTGTGTTACTTTATTGTAGATATTGAAATTCAAATCTTCAAGTTTTTTAACATACTCTTCTAATTTTGGAACAGTGGCTTCTGAATAATTAGATAATGTTGTTAGGCTATCCAGTGTGCCTTTGCTATATCCGTCTACTTCAAGTTGGTCATTCAATATATTATGAACAATAAGCAGTTTATCTTCTTTTATTTTTTCAGTTTCTGCATACTGAATATCTTTTAATAATCCATTTAAATGTGGAATCACATAGGCTGTTACGTAATTAGACTGCGATGCTTTAGTATCTAATTTGAAATAGGGTTCTTGGAAATAGTTGCTTTTATAAAGATTAACTACCATAGCTTCAAAAGCCCACCTTGATGCCATTATATCAGCCACAATTGGCACTTTTTCTTTAGAACTTAGCGTATCGTTTAGCTTATCAAATTCAAACATTAACCCAGATAAAATCATTTGAGGAATTAGAATTATTGGGATAAGTATATACACAGTTACCGCTGAATTAAATGCTGATGAAACGTTTAAGCCTACCATATTGGCAAAAAAGGAAATACTAAATAGTATAAGCCACATGCTAAAAGTCATTCCATGCATTTCGATAATAAGGTTGCCCACAACAACAAAAGATAACGTTTGCACGCCTGACATCACCAGCAGAATAAACATCTTAGACATTAAATAACTATTCCGGTTTAGGTTTAAGAAAGATTCTCTTCTTAGTATTTTTCGATCTTTTATGATTTCTTCTGCACTAACTGATAAGCCCATAAAAAGCGCAACAATTATGCTCATTAGTATAAACACGGGCAGGTTATCATTAAACAAATAGCTGTAACCATCTGCAGTAGGAGTATTGGTATATTTAATAATAAATGCGAGGATAAAAGCAAGTAGAGGTGCTTCGAGTAGGTTAATAGCTAAGTATTGTACATTGCCAAGTTTAGATTTTATATCCCTAGTTGCAAAAATTAGTGCTTGCTTAATTCTACTAGGAATACGGAGCAAATTTGGAGGAGGTGTACTTACTTCACTAACCAATGGTATTTTAAACCGTTCTTCAAAGTGCTCGTTCCATTGAGTAGGAGTAACTTTTCTTTTATTAGTTAGCTGCCCATATTCATCAACTACTTGTGCTTCAATAATATTAAATATTTGCTCGGGATTAACATTGCCGCAATTGGTACACTGGCCTTTAATCCTATCAACTTGGTGGGTAACCTCCTTAAAATAAGCAACCCCTTCCACTGGGTTGCCATAATAAACAGGAAAGCCGCCTGTATCCATTATGTACATTTTATCAAACATTTTATAAATATCTGATGAAGGCTGATGAATAACCACAAAAATTAATTTCCCTTTGATCGAAAGTTCCTTTAAAAGGTCAATAACATTTTCAGAATCTCTTGATGATAACCCCGAAGTAGGTTCATCTACAAATAGCAAAGCTGGCTCTCGAATAAGCTCTAAGGCAATATTTAGTCTTTTTCGCTGCCCACCACTAATGGTTTTTTCTAGCACATTCCCAACACGTAAATCTTTGCGTTGTTCTAAGCCCAAGCTAGTAAGGATGTTTATAACCCTATCGTGTAGCTCTGTTTTGCTCAAATCATCAAAGCAAAGTTTCGCATTATAATATAGGTTTTCATAAACGGTAAGTTCTTCAATTAGTAAATCATCTTGCGAAACATAACCAATTACGCCTTTAATCTCATCTTTTTCTTTGGCAGTATCAATACCATTGATTTTAATGCTGCCCTTACTAGGAGTTTCTAAGCCAGCAAGTACGTTTAGTAAAGTGGTTTTACCAGCACCAGATGCTCCCATTATGCCTATAAGTCTTCCTGGTCCTTCATGAATATTTATATCATGCAGCCCTGTTGCTCCATTCGGAAACTTGAATTCAACATGATCTGCAATAAATGATAGTTCTGTTGCTTTAAAATCAGGGTTAAAATGAGTGATAATATCGCTGTAATAAAGGGCATCACCCGTAGGCATTTTTACCGTACTACCATGTGAAAAAATATAGGCTCCATGAGCATTCATGATAAACCCGTTTAAATTTAATTCATCCTCACCAATGTACTTTACAAAGTACATATCAACACTAATTATTTTTAAAAATATAAGCCTTCCTTCTAAATTAGAGTGCAAAAATCTTTTGTTTGGATCCTCTTCTTTAGGCACCTCTTTTACTGCCTGAATTACGGTTGGAGTATTAAAATCATCAGAAATTTCTTCATTTCCATAAAATACAAACTGCCTAATTATTTCATACTCATCTTTTTCAAAATTAAAAACCTCGGCTACGGTATCTAAAATACCTAATTCAGTTTCAGTAATTTTGTCATCGGCTTTTACAAGCTCCATTATTTTTATGAGAACAACAATTTTCTGCCTTTGAGTAAGAGTTTTATTAATTTTTCGGCAAAGCCCAAGAATACGCACCGAATCCTTCATAGAGGTTCGTTGCTTCTCTTTCTTTTCTCCTCCGTAATCAACCAATTTATCGTATAACTCCAAGTATTCTTTAATAGAATTTTGATCTAATTCTTGATTAAAAAATCGGATAACATACTCCCGTTCTACTTCTGTAACGCCACCATCTTGTTTAGAAAAAATGGCAAATAATTGGGTTAACGCTTTTAATATCTCTTCACTCACTTTTTATTGGGTTTACTATGCTAGCAATCTAAATAGTGTCTGTCTATAAACCACCCCTCTCCAAGGTTTCGTGTCTTCACAAACCTCTTTCCATAATCCAAAGAGATTTTATAGACAAACTCTAAATAATACACTAATCTACAAATAATGATCAATTTGCATTTAAGTTTATATTATCAATTAAGATTTAATTTTAACTTGCGTGTAAAATACAAAAACTCACAAATCTTATGTCTTATATTTGAGAAAAAACAAGCTATGTTTAACGCAGCAATCAGAGATAAAAATTATCAAATTAACATAGAGAAGGATCAAGTGTTGATTGATGATAAAGAATTTGATTTTGACTTGGCTAAATTAAGCGAAGGAAAGTATCATGTTATTTCTAATAATAAATCTTTTACAGTAGAGCTTGTATCGCTTGATAAAGGCAAAAAAGTTGTTGAGGTTAAAGTAAACAACTCTGTTTATCAAGTATCTCTTAAAGATAAAATGGATGAGCTACTAGCAAAGCTAGGAATGGATAGTTTGGTAGAAGCCAAAACGGAAGATTTAAAAGCACCAATGCCGGGTTTAATATTAGAAATTGCTGTTGAAAAGGGGCAAGAGGTTGCTAAGGGAGATAAATTATTAATACTTGAGGCAATGAAAATGGAAAATGTTATTAAGGCCTCAGGCGATGGAATTATAGATGCCATTAAAGTTAAAGTTGGTGATAGTGTAGATAATGGTCAAATTCTTATCACGTTTGAATAGTATAAAATTTACACTGAGCTATATTTGAGCAAAATTTAATAACCCCTCTTACATGAAGTACAAAAGAATACTGTTAAAATTAAGTGGCGAAGCACTTATGGGCGATGGCCAATATGGAATTGATGCCAGTAGAATTGAGCAGTATGCACAAGAAATAAAGCAAGTGAAAGACCAAGGGGTAGAAATATCCATTGTTATTGGAGGCGGCAATATTTACAGAGGGGTAGATGCCGAACGTACGGGCATTGATCGGGTACAAGGCGACCACATGGGTATGTTGGCGACCGTAATCAATGCGATGGCTTTGCAAAGTATTTTGGAGAAAAACGGCATGTACACCCGTTTAATGAGCGGCATAAAAATGGAACAAGTGTGCGAGCCATTTATAAAACGAAAAGCCGTTAGGCATTTAGAAAAAGGTAGAATTGTTATTTTTGGAGCAGGTATTGGTAATCCCTACTTTACGACCGACTCTACCGCCAGTTTACGTGCCATTGAAATGCAAGCCGATGTAGTACTCAAAGGAACTAGAGTTGATGGGGTTTACACATCCGACCCTGAAAAAAATGCTGATGCGACAAAGTACAGTAAACTAAGTTTTCAAGAGGTGTATGAAAAAGGACTAAAAATAATGGATATGACTGCTTTTACCTTGTGTCAAGAAAATGGCTTGCCAATAATTGTGTTTAATATGAATAAACCCGGAAATTTGCTCTCTATTGTAAAAGGAGAAGATATTGGAACACTAATTAAGTAAAACTTATGGAAGAAATTCAAATGTACTTAGATGATGCCAATGAAAAAATGGATAATGCAGTTAGCCATGTTGTTGCTGAATTAACTAAAATTAGAGCGGGTAAAGCCATGCCAAGTATGCTGGATGGTGTAAGAGTTGAGTATTATGGCTCATTAACTCCGTTAAATCAAGTATCGAGTGTAACAACCCCAGATGCTCGAACTTTAATGATTAAGCCATTTGAAAAAAGCCTTATTCAAGAAATTGAAAAGGCAATTATTAATAGCGAACTTGGCTTAAACCCTCAAAATGATGGTGAACAAGTAATTATAAATGTGCCTGCTTTAACCGAAGAGCGTAGAAGAGAGCTGGTTAAGCACACAAAAAGTGAAGGAGAAAAAGGAAAGATCAGTTTGAGAAATGCACGCCATGAAACTATTCACGGTATTAAGGCGCTAAAAGAAGAGGGTGCTTCAGAAGATGACATCAAATGGGGAGAAGAGGAAGTTCAATTAATTCTTAATAAGAACACAAAAAAAATTGAAGACTTACTTGCTCACAAGGAACAAGAAATAATGACCGTTTAAAAATAAATAATGGAGTTTAAAGATATCGCAGCCGTTTCTGGTAAAGGAGGATTATTTAAAATATTAAAGCCAACAAAATCGGGGGTTATTCTTGAGTCGTTGGATGATAAAAAAGCACGATTAGTTGCTACTGTACATAATAAAATTTCGGTATTAGAAGAGATTTCAGTTTATACCACTACTTCAGAAGGTACTACTCCATTAAAGGAGGTTTTTTATACCATAGATAAAGAATTTGGCGCAGATACAGGGTTAGATAAAAACTCTGATTCTGATGAATTAAAAAGCTTTTTTGGGCATATACTTCCTGATTATGATGAAGAAAGAGTGTATGTATCTGATATTAAAAAAATGGTAATTTGGTATAATGTGTTGGTTAAAGAGGCTCCCGAGTTATTGAAAAAACCAGCCAATAAAAAGAAAGATGCCCCAGCTAAAAAAGGGGAATAACCTTTTAGAAGTAGTTGAAATAACCAACAAAGATGTTGGTCTGTCCCTTTCAGCTACTTCCATTCCAAATTATTCTGCACTTGTTAAGGAACTTACAAGAGCTATTGAATACCTTATTGAAAAGGATTTCGAAAAGCTAATGCAGATTCTTTACCGCATAGATGTAAATGAAGCTAAGGTTAAAATTGCCTTTGGGTTAGAACAAGATGTTGCTACACAAATTGCATTGCTAATTATTGAGCGCGAAGAGCAGAAAGTAATTACAAGGGAGGAGTATCGGTAGCTGATTTTAGATATGAGTCCTTATTTATTAAGCAGTAAATCAAAAGCCAATACTCGGGAGTGTAACCCTACATTAATTATTTTAATTGTGCCGTTTGGATATCTACTTTTTAAAAAGTTCTGCATTTCGTGTTGAGAGCGTATGGGATTATAGTGCAGCATTTTGGCCCAATCTTTATGACTGACTAATTTTTGCAAATTACGGTAAAACGTGGAGTGCCTTTTACGATCTAAATAATGGTTTATTTTACCACTTACAAAAAGAGGCCATTCTTTTAAACGTAGTGGTGCAGTAACCATATCCACAATAATTAGTTTGCCATTAGGCTTCAGAACTCTATTTATTTCTTCAATCATTAAATCCCAATCAAGATATCTAAAAGAGAGCAAAGAGGTAATTACATCAAAAGAATTATCTGTAAAAGGTAGTTTGGGAGAATTAATCTTTGTGAACTCAACATGTATATTATTCTGATTTAAACTTTTTGCGTGTGATAGTAAATTTGCAGAAGAATCTACTCCAACTCCTTTTGCTATTTTGGGAGCAAACTCTTTAAGTAAAGCTCCATTGCCGCAGCCAATATCGAGCATACTAATATCACCTGATTTCGGAAAATGAGTTTGTATCCATTTAAATTCATCCTTTCTAACCTTTATATCCTTAAAAGTATTAGCATAAAGTTGCGCTACTTTTTCGTAGCTGCTATCTGTTTCTGTAGGGCTTGGAGCAAATTTTTTAAATTGCTCGGGTTTAATAAACCCCAAACGCTTTTTAATTGAAGTTAAAATTCCATGTGAAGCTAACCCTGGGCTGCCAAATACATAAATAAGTTTGATTTTTTTAGAAAAGGAAGGATGTGAAAACTTGTTTTTATTGGCAGAAAAGGTGGTGTACCAATGATATCCATAGGTATCTACTTGTTGTACCTGTGCAAAATAAGGAGCAAACCAACGCGCAGTTCTACAAGCATGAAAGCTGGCTTTAGCCCCTTTTGTAAAAGGAATTTTTAGCATTTTTAATTCATACTTGCTAAACTGTTCAGGGTAGTTTTCAGTACCAAACATGGGGCCATACATTCCCGAGTGCCCAATAAAGTGGAGTTCTTGAATTAGTGTATTCCCTTTTGTAAGTTGATAAAACAACGACTTTACTTCCTCTTTAGAGTTTACTTCAACAATTTCAACATATTTTGAGTCATGTTGTTTCTCCGTAGCTAATGTTTCGGCCACCTGTTTAAATTGGGCGCCTCCTTTTTTGTAAAGTGTGGTGTAAATAATAAGTAAAATAGGCTTCTTCACATAAACCTATTTGATCATTTCCTTCGCTTTATCAACCATTTCTTTAGAGCCAATAAAAAAGGGTACTCGTTGGTGAATATCTGTAGGAATAATATCCATAATCCTATTCGTTCCATCGGTGGCTTTTCCTCCTGCTTGCTCGGCAATAAATGCCAATGTATTACATTCGTATATTAAGCGAAGCTTACCATCAGGGTTGCTGGCAGTAGAAGGGTAAATGTAGATTCCCCCTTTCAATAAATTTCTATGAAAATCAGCCACTAAAGAGCCAATGTATCTACCAGAGAAGCCTGAGTTTTTGCAATCTTCAATATAATTTTTTACACCTTTTGAAAAACTGTGGTACGAGCCTTCGTTTACAGAGTAAATTTTTCCATCAGTAGGAATTTGCATATTGCTATGTGATAAAAAGTACTCGCCAAGTGATGGATCATACGTAAAACCATTTACACCCATGCCTGTAGTAAAAACCAACATAGTGGAAGAGCCATATAAAATATAACCGGCAGCCACTTGGTTTTTGCCTGGTTGCAAAACATCTTTTTGGGTTATGGGTGTGCCTACTTCAGATATTCTCCGGTAAATGGAAAAGATAGTACCGATGGAAACATTTACATCTATGTTTGATGAGCCATCCAAAGGGTCGATGGCAATAATGTAGCTAGAGCTGTTATTAATTTCAATTACTTCTTCTTCTTCTTCCGAAATAATGGCACAAACTTCACCGCCTTTTTTTAGTGCTCTGGAAAAACGAATATTGGCCAACACGTCAAGGTTTTTTTGGTCTTCACCACCCGTATTTTGGGTGCCAGTAACGCCAGCCAAGTTTATAAGACCAGCTCGGTTAATTTCTCTGTTAACTACTTTGCCAGAAAGAGCAATATCTCTTAAAAGTTGAGAAAGTTCACCTGTTGCAAATGCAAAAGCTTCTTGTCGGCTTTTGATAAATCGGTCAAGAGCAGTGCCAATAGGCATCGCAATCCTTGAATCTTCCATTACTTAAATTTTACTTGGTTATAGTGCCACAAAAGTGATGCTTTTTAGTAGAGGTCGCAAACGATTGCGGAAATTATATTCGAAGAATTATGAATTGAAAAATAGCCGTTTCAAATACTCTACCCATTCTAAATACTTTAGTCAAAGTAAATAGTATAACTTCGCATTATGCAGGTATTTAAGTTTGGTGGGGCATCTATAAAAGATGCAGGCGCAGTTAAAAATGTAGGAAGTATAATTAAAAACTATGGTGATAAACCGTTGGTTATTATTGTTTCTGCCATGGGTAAAACTACAAGGGCGTTGGAAAATTTATTGGCAAATAAAGATAACTCTTCGTTTGAGTTACATTGGAATAAAATTAAAGCTTTTCATTTTGATTTGATGAAAGATTTGTTTCCATCCAAACACTCCGTATTTATGCAAATAAATAGCAGGTTTACCGAGCTCGCTCAATTAGATTATAAAAATACAGAACAGGTATTACTGCACGCTCAAGTTGTTTCTTATGGCGAGATATTCTCATCTGTAATTGTATCTAACTATTTAAATTTAATCGAGTTAAATACGCAATGGCTATTTGCACCTGATGTAATAATTACAAAGAAACTTTACTCCGAAGGAGAAGTTTTATGGGATGATACTGAACGTAAAATAAAGGACAAGTTAGGTCCTGTTTTAGAGAAAAAAATCATCATAACACAAGGTTATATTGCTTCTAGTAACGCAGGTATTATTACCCTTGGCAAAGAAGGATCCGATTATACGGCTGCTATTTTTGCATCGTGTTTAAATGCAGATAAAATAACTATTTGGAAAGATGTGCCGGGTATTTTAAATGCTGATCCTAAGGAGATAAAAGGCGCTGTTCAATTTTATGAATTGCCTTATACCGAAGCTTCTGAAATGACTTATTACGGTGCTTCTGTAATACATCCTAAAACCATTAAACCTCTTGCTAATAAGCATATACCGTTAGAGGTTCGCTCGTTTGATAACCCTAAAGCACCTCCCACTATAATTTTTGATTTCCCCAACAAAAAATTAGAACCCAGTATAATTTTTAAAAGAAACCAATGCTTATTTAGCTTTAAAGTAGTTGATTATACATTTATTGATGAGGCAAATCTGGCTGCCATTTTTAAAGCTTTGCACGAACTCAACTTGCCTATAAACATGATGCAAAATTCGGCCATATCAATTTCGATTTGTTTTACTTATAATAAGGGTAAAGTGGATAGCTTATTAAAACTATTTGAAAATAAATTTACGATGTTTTATAATTCGGGATTAAAACTTATAACCATTAAAAATTTCAACCCTTATGCAATGGCCGAACATACTCCAACCAAAGAAAGTGTGTTAATGGAGCAGCGAACAAGAAATAATTACAGAGCGTTAATTAAAGAATAGTAATTAGGTTGATTTTTTAGCTTGTTCTGTAAAAGCAATAATTGCTTCGGCATCATTGCTTTCAGTAGAATTTTCACTTTCGGGTTCTTTAAATGCCTCTGGAATAGAGGTAAGGTATTCGTTAATCCGCTGACGAATTTCCATGCCCGACAAATTTTTACTTACAACACCATGTTGAGCAATAGACATTTCACCTGTTTCTTCAGAAACAATAAGAATTAAGGTGTCTGTAATTTCTGACATGCCAACTGCCGCTCGGTGTCTTAACCCAAATTGTGCAGGCAAATTATCGTTTTCTGATACAGGTAAAATACATCGTGCGGCTCGAATCCTATCTTTATGAATAATTACAGCACCATCATGCAATGGGCTATATTTATTAAATATTGATAATAAAAGTCTGTTAGAAATTTCTGCATCAATTAGATCACCAGAATCTACATAAAATTTAAGTTCAGAATCTTTTGTAAAAACAATTAAAGCGCCCGTATTTGTGCCACTCATAGCTTTTGCCGCATCAATAATTGGAGATACACTGTAGATGCCAATGTCTTGCTTTTTCCAAATCGCAAAAGATCTAAAAAAACTATCACTACTTTTAAAAGAGGTGGATTTGCCAATTACAAGTAAAAATTTTCTAATTTCTTGTTGAAAAAGTATGATAGTTGCCAAAACTCCAACACCCATAAATTGCCCCAAAATTGAAGCTAGCAACTCCATTTGAGCAGCTCGAACAACTAAGTAAAAGAGATAAAGCGAGAGTATTCCTAAAAAAATTTTAATGGCAACACTACCTTTCATCAACTTATAAAGTTGATACATTAAAAAGCTGACTAGTAAAATATCTAAAATATCTAACCAGCTAATGTTAAGAAATCCGATTTTAAATAGAAATATCAATTTTGTATTGCCCTAAATAGTTCGATGGTTTCTCGAGCCTCTTTTACGTCATGCACTCGCAAAATTCTTGCCCCTTTTTCTAATGAAGCGAAGTTAAGAATATTTGTTCCGTTTAGTGCCATTTCTGGTGTGGTATTAAGCAATTTGTAAATCATACTCTTACGTGATACACCTATTAATACAGGATACCCTACCTTATGTAAATGGTTTAGGTGTTTTAAAAGTTCATAGTTTTGAGTTATATTTTTAGAAAAGCCAAAACCTGGGTCAATAATAATATCATTATGGCCTAGCTTTTTTAATTTTTGAGTTTGCTCTACAAAAAAACTAATCACTTCTTTAGTAACATTTTCGTAGCTTATGTTGCTCATCATATTGGTAGGCGTGCCACGCATATGCATAAGAATATAAGGTGCTTTTAGCTTAGCAACGGTTTTAAACATAGCTTCATCTGCTTGCCCGCCACTTACATCATTAATGATAGATGCTCCAGCTTCAATTGCATTTTTTGCAACCTTAGATCTAAACGTATCAATCGAAATAAGTGCTTCTGGTAGCTCACCCGCAATAGCTTCTATCAATGGAATAACTCTTTGCAGTTCTTCATCTTCAGTAACATCTTTGGCATTGGGCCTGGTAGAAAACCCTCCAATATCCAATATATGTGCTCCTTCTTTGAGCATTTTTTCGGCAATTATTAAAATAGTAGAAATGCCATGTACTCTACTGCCTTCAAAAAAGGAATCAGGTGTAGCATTTAAAATACCCATAATTTTGGGAGAATTTAAATCAAGTAATTTACCTTTAATGTTCAAGGAGTAATTTCTAGAAATTAGACTATCTTTCATCACTTTTGTAGAAGTATTAATTTAGTACATCAAAAATAATCAATCGGAAAGCATTGGAGTTAACAACAGAAAAAGAGTATAAAAAAATATTGGCTGACTGTAGAGAATTATTCAGCAATAAGGCATCTGATTATGGTACTGCTTGGAGGATTTTGAGGTTGCCATCCATTACAGATCAAATTTTTATTAAAGCTAACCGAATTCGTTCCATTCAAGAAAAAGGAGTAAACAAGGTAGGAGATGGGATACAAGGCGAGTTTGTGGCGATAATAAATTATGGCATAATTGCCCTTATTCAATTGCAGTTGAAAGAGGACGATAGAATGGAAATCCCGATTGATGAATTAATGAATTTATATGATTCTGAAGCTGAGGAAACCCTCAATTTGCTTTTAGATAAAAACCATGATTATGGAGAAGCTTGGCGAGATATGAGAGTAAGCTCGATTACCGATATAATTTTAATGAAACTGCTGAGAGTTAAGCAAATAGAGGATAATAAGGGATCTACGAAAGTATCTGAAGGATACGATGGCAATTATAGAGATATGATAAATTATGCAGTTTTTGCCTTGATAAAGTTAAATGGAGAGCATTTATAAGAAAAGAAAAGTTATTGAGAATCTCATTTTTTTTAGATGAGGAATAATCTCAATATATTTGAACCTAAAGTTTTAAAAACAACAAGCAAATGAAAATTTTTGATAAAATAATTGCTTTTTTAGTTGGCGCATTATTTATTTTTTCGGGGCTAGTAAAGTTAGTTGACCCACGCGGAACTCAAATAAAACTAGAAGAGTACTTTGAAGTATTTTCATATGATATAGCTCATTTTTTTGAGTGGTTTATCCCTGCAGCACTGCCTCTGGGCATGTTTTTAGTTGTGTTAGAAGTAGTGTTGGGTGTTGCTCTGTTATTCTATTATAGAATGCAACTTACTACTTGGGCACTAGCCGTTATTATTGGCTTCTTTACGTTTTTAACTTTTTATTCAGCCTACTTTAATAAGGTTACGGATTGTGGTTGTTTTGGAGATGCCATACCATTAACCCCTTGGCAATCGTTTACAAAAGATGTGATTTTAATAGTGCTAATTAGTTATTTAATTTGGCGAAAAAATCATTTTAAATCATTTATTGGAGATAAAATAGGGGGCTATATATTAGTAGGCGTTACAGTGCTATCTATATATGTAGGCGTACATGCCATTAATCATTTACCTCCAATAGATTTTAGACCTTATGCCATTGGCGATAATATTCAAGCCAATATGATTCCTGAAGAACAGCCCATTTTTGAATATGTTTTTGAAAAAGAAGGTGCTGAAATTATTTCTAAGGATTATTTAGCAGAGAAGGATGGCTATACTTATAAATCGCACCGTATAACCAATGAAGACAAAACCATTCCTAAAATTACAGATTACAATGTGTGGAATGATGAAGAGGGTGACTTTACAGCAAAATCATTAGAAGGGACCAAACTGTTTTTTATACTGTATAATGTAGATAAAAGCTCTAAAGATGAGATGGAAGAAATTGTAACACTAGTAAATACACTTGAAGGAACCGCTGAAACAATTGCACTAACAGCCTCTTCAACCTCAGATTTTGAAAAATTTAGGCACAAGTACCAATTGGCAGTACCCTATTTTTACTCAGATGCCACCGTGCTAAAAGCAATGATACGCTCTAACCCAGGGTTAATATTGCTAAAAGATGGAACAGTATTGGGCAAATGGCATTTTAATGATGTGCCTAAGGCAAGTGAGATTAGAGATCTTTTGAAATAATGCCCAAAATTTTCCTCATTGGTATGCCAGGTAGTGGAAAATCTACCATTGGCAAAAAGTTGGCAAGCCAATTAAATTACTCTTTTTTAGATTTTGATGGAGAAATTGAACGCAATGAAGGTGCTACTATTAAAGCTATTTTTGAACTAAAAGGTGAGCCTTATTTTAGACAAATAGAGGCGCAGGTGTTAAGCAAAGTTTCTGATATTGAAAAGAATATTGTAATTGCTACTGGAGGTGGAACGCCTTGCTTTTATAATGGGATACAGCTTATGAATTTATCGGGTATCACTGTTTTTATAGATGTAAGTACTCAGGTTTTAAAGGAGAGGTTGGCATCTGATATCGATAGACCTTTGCTTCAAAAAGATGTTACAAAGAAAATTCAAGAGTTATATGATGAACGAATAGCAAAGTACTCCAAAGCTCGTATAAAAATTAAGGCCGACAACATTTCTATTGACGACCTTGTTACTAGAATAGTTGAAGAACTTAATTATCCTAGAACTTAAACCCTAACGTAAAAACGCCTCGTATAGTATTAGATTTTATATCTACTATGGGTTCTGAATAATCGGATAGAAAATAGGGTGAATATTGCGAAGTTTGATTTTGATAAACGAGTGCAAAATCTGCATAAAACTGATTAAACAACATTCCTGCTCCTCCTGAAAAGGCTTGATTTTTAAATGTTAAATTACCCAATCTGTCTTTGGGTACACCATTTAAGGCATAGCCAGCCCTAAGCCGCAAAGGAGAGATGCGTATTTCAATACCCGCTTTTAAATTAATTTCTCTATTAAAATTGGCAGCTATATATTCGTTTTCATTGCTCATCGAAAATTCGATCGATTCTAAATTTACTTTTCCGTAATTAATAAATTCTGCATCTAAGGTAATAAAACCTCGTTTCCCTAAGAAAAAGGCGCCTCCTAGGGCATATTTTATGGGCGTTCTTAACGTATAAACCGATTCGAGAATAGCCGACTCAATATAGGTAGAATTGAGCAAAGTGTCTCCTCCGATAAGGTCTTCGTAAAAAAAGTTGTTCCATTCGGCTCCCATCGTAGTTTCATAAGAGTCGTTAAGGGTATAAGCGGTTCTTGTGGTAATGCTGGCACCAATCCTAAATAAGTGGGAAGGCCTAATGATGACCCCAAAATTCAAATTAGCCCCTGTGCCATTAATTCGTAATGTTTCAGTAGCATTAAAGCTATTAAGTGGATGATAGGTAGAATCTTGTGGGTAATTAAAATCAAATTCTGAATAGCTTTTAATAGACTCGTAGTTAAGGGTTACTAAGGCTAAGTTAACACCAAAATAGAATACATCGCCAAAATTACCTCCATAGCCTAACGTAATTTGATATTGCGACCCACTGGTCTCTATAGTTTCAGTTTGTTGCAAGGAGGGTCTTGAAAAACTAGTAACATCTGAAAAATACTGATCGTCAACGAAGGTGGTATCAATCACATTCTCAGGCCCAATAAGGTAATTATAAAAAGCAAGAGAAGTTAAATCAAACGCATCCTCGGCATTTGGAAAGCTACTTGCAGGGAAGCCATTTGAATTTTCAATAAAAAAATCAATCATGCTGCTCGATTCATTTGTTCCATTATAAGCAGATCTTGAATTAAAATCATTCACTTTTTGCACTCCTAGTCCCCAAGAGCCTCCAAACCATACGTCCGACTCAACTCTATTGGGGTTTGAAAAAATAAATGAAATTTGATCTAATGAAAATTTGGTACCTGTAGTTTTAGTGGAGGTATTGTTTAACGCAGAGGTATTATTTGAAAAATTTATCGCAGGGGTAAAAGCAACTTCCCAACTATTATATAAGCCTAGCCCAGCAGGGTTAGAAAGAATTGAAGAGGGGTCGGCTCCTAATGCAACCGAAGCTCCACCTAACGCTTGAATACGAGCACTGCCTAGTGGAGTTGTGTTGCTAAATCGAATGGCATCTTTATAATAGGATTGAGCAGATGCCAAAATAGGCAATGCAATTATAGCCAGAATAAGTATTTTTTTCATTCAGAAAATCTATCGTTCGCCAAGAATTATAGAAATTAGTTACCTCTTCTTCCACTACTTCGCGAACCTCCAGACGAAGGCGTTGATCTACTACCTCCGCTACTTGGTCGGCTAAAATTTGACGACCTACTACCTGAGGAAGACCCGCTCCTTTGAATAGTATTTGACCGATTAGAGTTGGAATTATTATTCCAACTACTATTCGAATTTTGATTTGTTCTATGAGTGTTTACTCTATTCGTACGATTGTTAGAACTTGAAGAAGGTTTTCTATTTTGAATACTATTTGGGTACTTACGATGAGAACCCCTAGACATACGAGCATTGGTATTGGTGTTACTTCTTCCATTAGAGCTAACATCCGCATTAGACCTCCTGCTTTGTGTTGTTCGGTTTGTAGTGGCAGATTGCGATGAAGTTCTGACTCTTCCATTAGGACTAACAGTAGCATTAGGGTCACTATTTTTTATGGCTCGATCCGTATTGGCAACGTGCGATGCTGACCTGCTTCTATTGTTAGTGCCTCTAGAGCCAGAAATTACTCTTCTTCCATTTCTATACCTTACTTCGGGTTGCCTGCTTCTAGCAAAATTATTAAATCCATTTTGCCCCATCATGCCCATGCCTCCACCAAAAGCACAAGGGTTCTGGTACATTCCCATCATGCCCATGCCTCCTCTAAAAGCCCAAGGGTTATGATGCATTCCCATCATGCTCATACCTCCAAAAGCCCAAGGGTTATGATGAAATCCTTGGTGTCCCATTCCCCAAAATGGGTCATTAAATGGGCTAAACGGAT
>CAZQWZ010000031.1:0-17929 GCA_964596935.1 uncultured Roseivirgaceae bacterium | reverse complement strand
GATAACTTTGTTATTAAACGATTATTTAATTTAGATACCAATGCATATAAAGCAGCTGTTTAAGAAACCAGCACCAAATAATTACTAGGTTTCGATGATTGCATAAAATACCATCTAGAAAAACGTAAAAAACAGGGAATAACCACCGACCAATTATTCGAATCATTTTCTGTTGCCAACATAGCCGGTAGCACAACTGTAATTCCTCATAGGAAATTCTCGAAAAAAGATAGATAGAATAAATAATGATAAAAAAAGACTTAGAACTAGAACGTGTTTGGCAACAACTTAGGTTAAAGCTTAAAGATGTTGTTGGCAAAAAACCTCGTGACCTTAATGCCATTTTACTCTTAATTGGAGTGCAAGAATTAGGGAAGGGTACACTTGAGTTTAGCAAAGAACAAAAGCAAGACCTTATGCACATTGCTATTTGCAAAGTACTAAGCCTATCTGGTTATTATATACTCGAAGGTTTGGATGAAGATGGTTGGCCTCATTGGAAAAATGTAAAAGACCTACCTCATTTTGATTTGATAGAACAAGAGCAATTACTTAAAATGCATATTTTAGAATATTTTGAAGAAGAGGTAAAACTAGAATTTTAGAAAATGAAAATAATTTCATATAACGTAAATGGTATTCGGGCAGCAATTAAGAAAGGTCTGTACGATTGGATAAAAGAAGAAAACCCAGATGTGGTTTGCATCCAAGAATTGAAAGCAAGACAAGAACAGGTAGATACTACCGAATTGGAAGCTATGGGATTCCATCACTACTGGATGTCGGCTGAGAAGCCAGGTTATAGTGGTGTTGCCATATTTTCTAAAATTGAACCAAAACACGTGGAATATGGCTGTGGGATAGGAAAATACGACTATGAAGGTAGAGTTATTCGAGCTGATTACCCTGGAGGATCCATTATTTGTACGTACATGCCCTCTGGTACGAGTGGAGACGAACGTCAAGCCTTTAAAATGGGGTGGTTATCCGATTTTCAGGAATATATTGATGACTTAAAAAAGTCGATTCCGAATTTAGTAATTGTTGGCGATTATAATATTGCTCATAAAGAAATTGATATTCATAACCCAAAGGGAAATAAAAAGAACTCAGGCTTTTTGCCCGAAGAGCGAGAATGGGTAACTTCATTTTTAGCAACTGGGTTTGTTGATAGCTTTAGAAAAATTAATTCCGAACCAGATAAGTACAGCTGGTGGACTTACCGATTTAATGCTCGTAGTAATAACAAAGGGTGGCGTATTGATTATCAAATGGTAACTTCGTCATTAGAACAAAAAATTATAGATGCCGATGTTCGTAACGAAGCATTTCACTCGGACCACTGCCCAACCTATTTAGAAATAGATCTATCTTAAAATTGAAAAAGGAAATGAGAAAGATGAAACTATCAGAAGAAGTAATCATTCTGAACTTGTTTCAGAATCTTATTCCAATGAACTACGTTGAGGCAGAGCCATCGAGGTATCAAATTGGGTTTGCTACACAAACATCATTTTTTTCGATCCAAAGGGTCGGGGAATTAAACCACATCTTCTCGTCCGCCAAAGCGGAACGCGAAGGAGGATTAAAACAACAAGAACAATAAATACGTTTAGTTAATATATTGAACTCTACATTTTCCGATATCGAAAATAAGCTACACCAGTTTAAGGTAAGAGCGTTAAAAGTAAAACTGCTAAAAGGCATTTTGGTTTGGCTATCTATTTTTCTTGGCCTATTTATTATTACGGGGTTAACCGAGTGGCTTGGTGAATTAAGTGCGTTTAACCGAACCATAATTGTTAGCATTTTTCTACTAACTTCAATTATTACCTTTGCCATTCTTATAATTAAACCGATAGCTCAAATACTAAGTGCAAATAGTGCAATTACAGATAACTCAGCTGCCAATACTATTGGAAGATTTTTTCCTGTAATAGGAGATAAATTGTTGAATTTCTTGGAACTTAGTCGTTCTAAAAACAAGTCTAACTCCCTAGTAAATGCAAGCCTGCTTCAGCGGGCTCACACGTTTGATACCATAGAGTTTACAGAAGCCGTTGATGTTACATCAACAAAAAAACCATTTAAGGTGTTTATTCCTTTGGTTATTCTTATTGGTGTATTATTAGCAGTTTCTCCAAATGATTTTATAGCAAGTACTGATCGAATTATCCATTTCAGAAAAGAATATATTCCTGCCGCTCCTTTTCAATTTAATGTTACCTCTGAGCTTACAGCTTACCAAAATGAAGATTACCAATTATTGGTTCAACTAGATGGAAACTCTCTTCCTTTTGAGCTATTCGTAGTTGATGGTAAATCAAGAATTAAAATGATAGCTGCAAATACTGGTTCCTTTGAGATAATATTTCCTAAAATTCAACAATCAAAATCTTTTCATCTTGAAGCAGCAGGTTATAAATCGCAACATTTTATAATTAAAGCATTGGCAAGGCCATCAATGAATTTGCTTACTGCATACATCGATTATCCAAACTATTTAAAAAGAAATAATGAAATTATAAAGCCCGTTGGCGAGCTAGAGCTACCCGAAGGAACAAAAGTAAAATGGGAACTAAGCACTCAGCATACAGAAAATGCTACATTCTTTTATAATATAGATACCATCGTTTCTAATAAAACTAATACCAACAACTTTTTAATAGAAAAACAAATAATGGAATCGGGATTGTATGGGTTTATATTAGAATCTGGAGAAGCCGTACAAAAGGGAAAAATAGAATATGCAATAAGCTCTATCAAAGATGAATTCCCAAATATCCATATTCAAAGCTTTACAGATACCTTATTATATAAATCAATTTCTATTGGAGGTGATATTTCAGATGATTATGGCATTTCAGACCTCTTATTGGTTTACCAAATAAAAGGGCAGGGTTCAAAAACAATACGTATCCCTTTTAATAAAGGAACTACTGAACAAAATATTTATACTAATTGGCTACTAGATTCACTAAAGTTGAAACCAGGTGAAGAGCTTAGTTTCTACATGCATGTATTTGATAATGATGGAGTTAATGGAATAAAATCTACAAAGTCTAAACAAATGTATATGAAAGTTCCTTCGAAAGAAGAACTAAATGCACAATTAACAAAAGCAGAGAACTCTGAAAAATCGAACATTAAGAAAACACATAAAAAAGCTGAAGAGTTAAGGAAAAAATTAAATAAAACATTAGAAAATATTAAAGGTAAAAAAGAGCTGGATTGGGAAGACAAACAAAATATTAAAGACCTATTAAAAGAAAAAGAAAAGCTCAACAAAAAGATTGAAGAATTAAAAAAGAAAAACCAACTACTTCAATTGCAACGAAATGAACTTCAAAAACCCAGCCCAGAATTAGAAGAAAAAGCGCAACAGCTGCAAAACTTAATGAATGAGTTACTGGATGAAGAAACCAAACGGTTATATGAAGAACTGCAAAAGTTATTAGAAGAACAAGCCAAGGCAGATGATGTACAATCACTATTAAACGACATTCAAAATAAAGAAATAAACTTAGAAGAGGAGTTGGAACGAACTCTTGAACTTTTTAAAAGACTGCAAGTTGAGCAAAACTTAGAAAAACTTACAGAAGACTTAAACCAATTAGCAGAAGAGCAAGAGCAATTAGCAGAGAAAACTACCAATAAGGATAATAGTACAGAAGATTTAAAGAGATCTCAGGAAGAAATTGAAAAACAGTTTGATAAAATAAAAGAGAAACTAGAAGAAACTAAAAATCAAAATAGTGAATTAAAACGACCAGAATCTTTTGAAGATACCTCAGAGGAAGAAGAAGCTATAGAAAATGACATATCCGAATCTAAAGAGAATCTGGAAAAAAACAATAGGAAGAAATCATCTAAAACTCAAAAGAACTCTGGAAAAAAAATGAGAGATCTTGCAAAGAAACTTGACAAAATGCAAGGAGGTATGCAAATGAATCAAATGCAGGAAGATATTGGAAATTTAAGAGCCATTCTCGAAAATCTAATAACTCTATCTTACAATCAAGAACAAGTAATGGTAGATTTTAGGGCCATTAACCAAAGTGATCCTCAATTTGTAACCTTATCAGAAGAACAGCTTAAAATAAAAGATGATTCTGAAATAATAAAGGATAGCCTACTATCCTTAGCAAGTAGGGTAATGGCTATTTCTTCCTTTGTTACTCGCGAATTGAATGAAATGAATACACAACTTGATAAAAGTGCTGTTGCCATAAAAGATAGAAAAAAATCAGAAGCCAGTGGTTTCCAACAGCTATCTATGACTTCAATGAACAATTTGGCACTTATGCTAGATAATGTGCTTCAACAAATGCAAGAAAGCATGGCCGATGCTATGGGAAAAGGCAAAGGAGATAAAAACCAACCCATGCCAGGCATGTCTAAATTACAGGAACAGCTAAACAAAGAAATCCGTGAATTGCAAAAAAGTGGCAAAACAGGAAAAGAACTATCTCAAGAATTGGCTAAATTAGCTGCTCAACAAGAAATGATACGGAAGGCATTACGTGAAGCGGAAGAAAAACTTGGCAATAAACCAGGAGGAAAAGAGGGTAAAAATCCTGGAAACTTAAGTAATCTTCAAAAACAAATGGAACAAACCGAGTTAGACTTGGTAAATAAAAACCTATCTCGTGATTTACAAAGAAGGCAGCAGCAAATTATGACTCGTTTACTCGAAGCTGAAAAAGCTTTAAGAGAACAAGAGCTAGATTTGAAACGCGAATCGAATTCTGCCGTTCAATATGAAAAGGAGCTTCCTCGTGCATTTGAAGAATATTTAAAACAAAAAGAGAAAGAAATAGAATTAATAAAAACAATACCTCCTAAATTGCATCCTTATTATAAAAAGGAAGTAAACGAATACTTTAATCGACTAAAAAATAGAGATAACTAACTGATTATCAATAAATAATGGACACTATTAATATACAGATCCCATCATTAACAGAAAACCTACGCATTGTAGAGAGTTTCATTGATAACGTTAAAGAAAAATTTAATCTCAACGATGATATTTATGGAAATATTATGATTTCTGTAACTGAATCGGTTAATAATGCCATCCATCACGGAAATCGACAAGATAAAACTAAAAACGTTTCCATTACGCTGCACCTCAACGATAACCAAATTAAGTTCGCAATTACAGATCAAGGGAATGGCTTTGATTATACTAATTTACCTGACCCAACAGCACCTGATAATTTAGAAAAAATTGGGGGAAGAGGTATATTTCTAATGAAAAACCTCGCAGATGAAGTTCATTTTATTGATGAGGGCAGAAAGGTAGAACTTGTTTTTTACCTAAGTTAAACCCCAATGAACATAGAGTTTTTCTACGAAGAAACTGATTTTAGACTAGATCAGCAAAGCTCCATACAAGAGTGGGTTAAGAAAATCATAGAGCAGGAGGGGTACTCTCTTCAAAATCTCAACTATGTTTTTTGTTCGGATGAGTATCTCTATAAAATGAATGTAGAATATCTTAACCATAATACGTATACTGATATCATAACTTTTGATAATTCAGAAGTTGAAAAAATTATTGAATCCGATATTTTTATTAGTGTTGATAGAGTGAAAGAAAATGCGTTAGCACAATCTGCCAGTTTTGCAGAAGAATTATCCAGAGTGCTTATTCATGGCATTTTGCACCTTATGGGATGGAGCGATAAAACAGATACCTTAAAAAAAAAGATGCGTAAAAAAGAAGATGCTTGTTTATCTTTGCGCTAAACTATAACGTTCCACGTGGAACACTAACCGAGATGTTTCACGTGGAACATTTTTACTATGTTTAAAGAATACGATGTAATTGTTGTTGGCGCTGGGCACGCTGGGTGCGAAGCCGCTGCGGCCGCTGCCAATATGGGCTCGAGCGTGCTTTTGGTAACTATGAATATGGCAACCATAGCACAAATGAGCTGCAACCCCGCCATGGGCGGAGTAGCTAAAGGACAAATTGTAAGAGAAATTGATGCGCTTGGTGGCCTATCTGGAATCATATCTGATAAATCTATGATCCAGTTTAGGATGCTAAACAAATCTAAAGGCCCTGCCATGTGGAGCCCACGCACCCAAAACGACAGGTATTTATTTGCACAAGAATGGAGGCTTGCCTTAGAGAAAGTTGATAATCTTGATTTTTGGCAAGAAATGGTAAAGGAAATTGTAGTGGAAGAGGGTAGGATTGCAGGCGTAAAAACAGGAATGGGCCATACCATAAAAAGTAAAACCGTGGTGCTTACCAACGGCACATTTCTTAATGGTATTATTCATATTGGCGAAAAACAATTTGGTGGTGGCCGAACAGCCGAGCACTCTGCCACAGGTTTAACCGAACAATTAGTAAGCTTAGGTTTCGAATCTGGCAGAATGAAAACGGGTACACCACCAAGAGTTGATGGGCGTTCGTTAAATTATGAGCTAATGGAAGAGCAAGCTGGAGATGAAAACCCTAAGAAGTTTTCATATTCAGATACACAACCTTTAACCAAACAACGCAGTTGTTACATCACATACACCAATACCAAAGTACATAAAATACTAGAAACTGGTTTTGAACAATCGCCCATGTTTGCAGGCAGAATACAGGGAGTAGGTCCAAGATATTGCCCATCTATCGAAGATAAAATTAATCGTTTTGCTGATAGAGATAGGCATCAAATTTTTGTGGAACCCGAAGGTTGGGAAACAATAGAGATATATGTAAATGGTTTTTCAACTTCTTTGCCCGAAGAAGTACAGCTTAAAGCACTTAAAGAAATTAAGGGATTTGAAAACGTGAAAATGTTTCGTCCTGGATATGCCATTGAATACGACTATTTTCCGCCCACGCAACTTAACTTAACTCTTGAGACTAAGCTTATAAAAAATCTCTATTTTGCTGGGCAAATTAATGGAACCACTGGTTATGAAGAAGCAGCAGGCCAAGGAATGGTGGCCGGTATAAACGCACATAATAAGGTAGCCAATAAAGAACCATTTATTCTTAGCAGATCCGAAGCTTATATTGGTGTGCTTATTGATGACCTAATAAATAAAGGAACAGACGAGCCTTATCGCATGTTTACATCTAGGGCAGAGTTTAGAATTTTACTTAGGCAAGATAATGCCGATATAAGGCTAACTCAAAAAGGGTATGATCTTGGCCTTGCAGATAAATCTAGACTAGATAATGTAAACGCAAAAATTAAAGCAGGGCAAGAGCTACAAGCTCTTATAGAAAATACTAAAATTAAGCCCTCACAAGTAAATACTAAACTTGAAGAAATAGGAACAGCCATTTTAAAAGAAGGCTCCACGTTAGAAAAACTATTAAAACGACCTGAGATTACCATTAAACATATTGCTCTACTTAATGAAAATTTTGCAGAGAAACTAACAACATTTGATCAAGAATTAATTGAGCAGGTTGAAATCAGAATTAAGTATGCTACCTATATTAATAAAGAATCTCAGTTAGCAGGAAAGTTAGAAACCATGGATTTGAAAAAAATCCCTAATGGTTTCGACTATAATTCCATCTCTGCATTATCTGCCGAATCACAAGAAAAACTAAATAAAATTAAACCCAAAACACTGGGGCAAGCCAGTAGAATTAGTGGTGTTACCCCCGCAGATATTTCTATCCTACTTGTATATTTAAGCAGATAATTTTTTTCTAATTAACAAGATTATAAGCATATTGAAAAATAGGTGGTATAAAATTCTTTGAAAAGTAAATTATGTACCTTTGAAACATGAGAACTCAAGAGTTAATTAGAGAAATTCAACAACTACCCGTTGAAAAAAGAATGATCATAGTAGAGCGAACACTCAAATCCATTCGTAAGAGCGGGTTAAAAAAGAACATAGAAAGTGCCGTTAATTCTCTTATGGATGATTACAAAACAAACAAAGATCTTACTTTTTTTACTACTCTTGATTTTGATAACTTTTATGAAACAAAGTGAAATTTGGCTAATCAACCTTAACCCAACACTAGGAGCAGAAATACAAAAAACAAGACCAGCTGTTATAGTTAATGATAACACCATTGGTCGATTACCCTTGAAAATAGTTGTTCCTATAACTGATTGGAAAGATAAATACGAAGTTGCTCCTTGGATGGTTAAACTTATGCCCAACACCCAAACTAATTTAACCAAAATATCATCAGCAGATTGTTTTCAAATAAGATCTTTATCCGAACAAAGGTTTATTAAAAAAATTGGTGTGGTTGATGAAAATACTTTTGATAAAATTAAAAAAGGTATGGCAAGTGTTCTTTCTATTGAATATTAGTTTTTTATAAAACGATTTAAAATAGATAATGGCATTAGAAAAATTAACCCATTGCCCTATCTGTAATTCAGATAAAAGCAAATTGCATTTAACGGTAAAAGACTATACCGTTTCGCAAAAAAAATTCGACATTATTAAATGTAATAAGTGTGATTTTCTATACACTAATCCAAGGCCAAATATTGAATCACTTGGTGCCTATTATAAATCGGATAATTACATTTCGCATACCAACAAGAGCAACAATCCTATAAACATTGTTTACAAATTAGCCCGAACACAAACACTTAAATGGAAGTTTAATTTGGCTAATAAATCAAATCCTAAAAGCCTTTTAGATTATGGGTGTGGTACAGGTCATTTTTTAAATTACTGTGCTAAAAAAGGAATTGATATTAATGGTTTTGAACCAGATAAAGATGCAAGAAACATAGCCAAAGAATCGTTAGAAGAAAGCATCTTTTCTGATACCAACGAGATCAATACTAAGTTTGATGCAATTACTTTATGGCATGTGTTAGAGCATATTCCTAATTTAAACGAAGTGTTAGATTGGCTAAAATCTCATCTTACTAAAAATGGTAAATTAATTATAGCGGTACCAAATCCTGATTCTTATGATGCTGCTTTATTTAAAGAGCATTGGGCTGCCTATGATGTACCAAGACATTTGTATCACTTTACAAAAGATACCCTTACACAATTAGCAAATAAGCACAGTTTTTGTGTAGAATACATTCATCCTATGAAACTAGATTCATTTTATGTAAGCCTTTTAAGCAATCAGCATCAATTTGCAAGGTCAAAGCCCATTAAATCTTTCTTAAATGGTTTTAAATCAAATACTTATGCAAAAAAAGATATGAATTACTCTAGTTTAATATATGTTTTAAAACACGATAATGAATAAACTCATCATATCTATACTAATAATACTTATTGGGAGTGCTTGTGCTAACCGAGTGCCTCCAACAGGTGGCCCTAAAGATGAAATTCCTCCAAAATTGATAGGCTCAATTCCTAAAGATGGAAATACCAATGTGAAAACAAAAGAGTTTACACTACTTTTTGATGAACTTGTTACCGTTAAGAATATTAAAAAAGAATTACTAATTACACCACGTATTGATTTTGATTATGAATATAAAATAAAGAAAAATACGGTTATACTAACACTTGAAGAACCACTAGATTCTGCTACAACTTATACCTTCAATTTTAGAGGTGCTATTGTTGATATTACTGAAAATAATCCTGCCGAAGAACTGATATTGGCTTTTAGTACAGGAGATATTTTAGATACCCTACAGCTAAAAGGAAACATAAACGATTTGTTTACTGAAAAAACAATTGAAAACTTAGTGGTTGGTTTATACAAATCAAATGATACACTCAACCTTTTTAATAGTCCTCCTTATTATGTTGGCCAAACAGATAAAAAAGGGAACTACTTATTTAGAAATCTAAAACCAGCAGAATACACTATCAACGCTTTTGCCGATATCAATAATAATTTAATGTGCGAAACAGATAGAGAACTCTATGCATTTTTAGCTGCTAACATAAAATTAGATACTACAATGGCTGCTGATACCATGAAATTACAATCGTTAAATATTGATACATTAAAACTTAAAAGAACCCGTATTAGCGGACAATATTTTGTAGCCGTGGCAAACAAATACTTAATAGATTTAGATTTAAAAGCAGCAAATGATAGCACCATTTATTACTCTTTAGATAAAGAACAAAAGGAAATAAAAATCTATAAAACATTTGAAATTACCGATAGCTTGTTGATAGAAATTTCTATGACAGATTCTATTAATACCCATGCAAAAGATACCTTCTATTTAAAGTTTAAAGAAAGCACCCGAAAGTTTGACGAGTATAAAGTGAATGTAACCGACTTTAAAGTACTACCTGAAAAACGCTCTATTAGCTTTAAAGTTAAAACCTCAAAACCAAGTACACTTTCTTATATAGATAGTTTACGAATTAAAGTAGATACATTAGCTACCATTCAATTTGATTCCACGTGGAACATAATCATAAATAAAAATCAAACACTATTTGAACTAAGTAATTACTTACCCAAAGCATATTTAGATTCTATCAATATATCTAGCTCCAATAGTGCTGCATCCAGTGGCAGTGCCAAAGCTAATTTAAGCGCTAAATTGGCTGCAAAATCTGCAATGGATAGTAAACCAACTACTAGTTCTAAACTTAGCTATAGTTTAGAATTACCTTTTGCTAGTTTTCAATCTGTTGAAAAAGATTCATCAAAAACAAAAACAATAAAATTAGAGCCTAAATATAACAAAGATTTTGGCGTATTAATGGGAGAAATAACTACCAATTATACACATTATAACATTCAATTATTAGATAAAGATTTTAATATAATATATGAAATACCTCAAGCTAAAAACTATAAATTCAGCTTTATTAAACCTGGCGATTATCTTATTAGAATAATGATTGATACAAATAAAAATGGAAAATGGGATGCTGGTAATATCCTTTTAAATGAATTACCGGAGCCTATTATTATGTATAAAAATGAAGATGGAAATAGTAAAACATCCATAAGAGCCAACTGGGAAATTAGCTTAGATCTTAATTTTTAGGTGTGGATAACAGTTGATTGGGTTGTGGAAAAAGTTTAAGTTATAAACACTCTTACTTTACATTAGCAATAATCAAACAAAATTTGAACTTAAGTAAAAATAAATATGGATAACTGATGAGTTATCCATATTTAACACACAGCTATAAACAAAAAAGTTTTCAACATTACAAGAAGTGTATAACCTATGGATAAATTTAAAAATCTGATTTACAACAAATTAGTGATTTGGCAAACCTAGTTAATCCACAAAATGAGTTTAGTTTATAAACAATTGGATAAATAAAGCATTTTAAAAAAAACTTATGCACGAATCCACAGAGCTAATAATTAATAATAGATATTTATATATATATATAATAATTATATAGTAGAGTAAAAAAGTGGATAACCCTTTACTCTTCTAATTTCGTTAAATGATTTTATGAACGTTATAATTCAACTTAAACTTTTAGTATTTGCAATTTTTGTTAGTTCAACAATTTTTGCACAATCAGTTAATATAAATCTTGCTCAACAATATTATGCCCAAGGCGAATTAGAAAAAGCATTAGATACCTATTCTAAATTAGCAAAAAAACCTGCTAATTGGCAAGTGATCCATACACAATATTTTGCGCTTTTAATTCAGCTAAACGAATTTCAAAAAGCGACTAAGTACATTGATAAAGTAATTAAATCTTATCCTAAAAACCCAAATTATAAAATTGATAAAGGCAAATTAATTTTGATAAATAAAGGCGAGCTAAAAGCAAACCAGTATTACAAAAATATTCGTTCTTATTTTTCAAACGATGCCTTTTTAGCAAGAAGAGCTGCGCAATATTATTTACAAAGTGGTAATAGAAAAGAAGCAGTAGAAGTTTTATTAGAAGCTAGAAATAAATCTGCTGATTCTAATTTGTTTGCCTTGGATCTTGCCAATATTTATCGGTATATGAACAAGAAGCAATTAATGGTAGAAGAGTATATTATTTTTGCCAATACCAATATTGGAAATATACGATATGTAAAAAATGCGTTGCAAGTAACGCTTAATAAACCTGAAGATATAGCAGATTTAGAAACATATTTATTTCAAAAAATTCAAGAAGAGCCCCAAAATATAGTTTATACAGAGCTCTTAATATGGGCCAATTTACAAACCAAAAATTTTAACAGTGCTTATATTCAAGCACGGGCTTTAGATAGGCGATTAGTTCAAGGCGGTAAGCCATTAATGGAAATTGGTAAAATGGCTTTATCCAATGGTGATTATAAAACAGCTGATAAAGTATTTGGATATATTAGCACAACTTATTTTCGAAGCAACTTAGGCATCCAGGCCGAGCTATTGCAACTAACAACTAAAGAAGAAGAAATTAAAAAAACGTATCCAATAAATAAAGAATCATTATTGGAACTAATGGATTTGTATAGAAAATTTATTACTAAATATCCATCCAATAACTTGGGCCATAAGGCCAATCTTCAGTTGGCCTTAATCGAAGGCTACTACCTAAATAAAAAACAAGAAGCCATAGTAACTTTACAATCTCTCATAGCCAATCCGCGTTTAAATATGCAATTAAAATCGGAGGCTAAACTTACCTTGGCCGATATTTATTTGTTAAATGAAGAACCTTGGGAATCTACGTTGCTTTATGCACAAGTAGATAAAACTATGAAAGAAACGCCCATTGGTTATACCGCAAAATTAAAGCGAGCAAAGCTCGCATATTACCAAGGGGAGTTTGATTTGGCTCAAGCCATTTTAGATATTTTAAAATTAGCTACAAGCAGAGAAATTGCCAACGATGCTTTAGACCTCAGTATTTTTATTAAGGAGAATGTATTATTTGATAGCACTCACTTGGCCTTGCAAGCGTATGCGGCTACCGAGTTGCTTTTGTACCAACATAAAAATGCAGAAGTATTGTACAACATCGATACCGTAATTGCTCATTTTAAAGGGCAAAGTTTAGAAGATAATTTTTTAATGCTAAAAGCAACAGAGCAAAAAAAGAGTGGAAATTTTAAAGGAGCTGCTGATACGTATGCACAAATTGTAGCCGATTTTAGTTTTGATGTATTGGCAGATAAATCACTTTTTTTGCAAGCCGAAGTATATGAAAAATATCTGAACGATTCTGAAAAAGCGAAGCAGCTTTATGTTCAGTTACTGAAGCAATATCCAGGCAGTGTGTATGTGGCAGAATCGCGCAAAAGGTTTAGAATACTTCGAGGAGATTTTAAAGAGGAAGAAAAATTAGAATTTTAAAAGAAGTAAATTTTTCAAGTAAGATTAATTTTTGTAGATTTAAAAAAAATTACTTCTATGGAAATCACTCGTTTATTTGATGTAGTACCTTATCAATTGGAAAACTTTCCAACCGATAAAAGCCTTAATGTAAAAATTGGAAATGATTGGAAATCATATTCAACTCAAGATGTAATAGATGAAGCCAATAAATTAAGTGCTGGTTTAATTAAAAAAGGAATTAAGCCAGGCGATAGAGTTGCCGTTATTTCTTTTAACCGCCCCGAGTGGATTTTTGCAGATATGGCCATTGAGCAAATTGGTGCCATTAGTGTTCCGCTTTATCCGAATATAACCGTTAAAGATTATTATTATACCATTGAACAATCGGGTGCTAAGATAGTATTTGCCGAGAGTAAAGATCTTTTTGATAAGGTTACCGAAGCCACTATTGATACCCCAACTTGCGAAGCAATTTATACATTTGATGAAGTTGAAGGTGCCAAACATTGGAAATCTTTACAAGCAGACTACCAATCGGAAGCTGAGGAAATAGAGAAAAGGAAATCGGTTATTAAACCCGATGATTTAGCTACCATAATTTATACCAGCGGAACCACAGGTTTTCCTAAAGGAGTAATGCTATCTCACCATAATATTATTAGTAATTCCGATGGAGTAGCAGATCGGTTTTCACTCATTAGCTCAGGCTATAAAGCATTAAGCTTTTTGCCATTATGCCATATTTTTGAACGCACGGCTAGTTATACACATATGCGAATGGGGGTGCAAGTATATTTTACATCCATCGAAGCCATTGGAGAGGCGATGAAAGAAATTAAACCTCATTATTTTGCCACAGTACCAAGGTTACTCGAAAAAGTATATGATAAAATCGTTAAAAAAGGACTTAACCTCACAGGAGTTAAAAAGAGCCTCTTTTTCTGGGCACTGCGTTTAGGCGAGCAGTTTGATCCCAATGAGGACAAAGGTTGGTGGTATAATAAACAACTAAAACTAGCCAATAAACTAATTTTTAGTAAATGGCGCGAAGCCCTTGGTGGAAACATAATGTTTATTATTTCAGGTGCAGCTGCCTTGCAACCTCGATTAGCGCGAGTTTTTTGGGCAGCACAAATTCCGTTATTAGAAGCTTATGGCTTAACCGAAACCTCGCCAGGCATTAGTTTTTCTAAAATTGATAAAGGAGGATACCGTTTAGGATGTGTAGGGCCTTTATTAAAAGATGTAAAAGTAAAAATTGCCGAGGATGGCGAAATACTAGCCAGTGGCCCAGGCATTATGCAAGGCTATTATAAATTACCAGAGCAAACGGCCGAAGTATTAAAAGAAGGTTGGTTTAGCACGGGCGATATTGGTGAGTACAAAGATGGATTCTTAAAAATTACAGACCGGAAGAAAGAAATGTTTAAAACTTCTGGCGGTAAGTACATAGCGCCACAGCAAATGGAGAATAAGTTTAAAGAGAGCATGTACATAGAGCAAATAATGGTGGTAGGCGAAAGCCAAAAACATCCATCGGCTTTAATTGTGCCTGACTATGAATCCGTTTCAGAATGGTGTAAAATCCATAACACTACATGCAAAACCATTCCTGAAATGATGAAAAGCGAAAAAGTGATTGCAAAATTTGATAAGGAAATAGCTCATTATAATAAAGAGTTTGCCAATTACGAGCAAGTAAAAAAATTCACATTAATGCCAGAGGCTTGGACCATTGAAGGAGGAGAACTTACGCCAACTTTAAAACTAAAGCGTAAAAACATAATGGCTAAATATGCCAAAGAGGTAGAAGATTTTTATAAGGCTTAGAGTTAGTTTTCCTACATCTTCTTTCCATTTCGAGGCACGAGAAATCTTATACAGCCAGTGAATGAATATAAAATTTTTGCTTTGCCCACATATTTTATCTACCTTGAAATCCCTTTTTTAACAAAGCAATATGAGTAATTCGCGAAAAGTAGTTTGGGTAAGTTTTGCCCTGTTTATGTTTGCCCAGTTAGGAGCTATCTATTTTGTTGATAAAAACCAGGAAGACATGTTTTTTTTAATGAAGATAAAGGGCTTTATTCCTTACATGCTTTATTTTTCTTTAGTAGGTGTAGTTCTGTTCCTGTTTAGTTTTATGGTATATCAACTAGATGGTATCAAGGCTAAAAAACAAATTGCTAAACTAGAAAATGACAAAAATGAGTTGAAGGCAAAACTGTTTGATCTGCAAGAAGAATTATCGAACTCCTCAGAAAGTAAAGCTGTTCCTAGAATTGAATCAAAACCTGACCCTTCACCTAAAGTGGAAGAAGAGCCTTCCAAATCAGAAGAAAAATCTGAATAATGCTAGCCAAAACTTTTGGTAGTGCCGTATATGGCGTAGAAGCCGCACAAATTGATATTGAAGTAAATGTGCTTCAAGGCACAGGCGTATGGATGAGCGGTTTGCCCGATAATGCGGTGAAAGAAAGTGCCCACAGAATAGAATCAGCCATAAAGCATTACGATTACTTTTTCCCTCGCCAAAAAGTAATTGTTAATATGGCACCTGCCGATATTAAAAAAGAAGGATCCGCCTATGACTTGCCCATAGGTTTAGGAATATTAAAAGCATCGGCTCAAATTTCAGCACCCAATATTGAGGACTATTTAATTATGGGCGAGCTATCTTTAGATGGAGTTTTGCGCCCCATAAAAGGAGTACTACCCATTGCCATTGATGCCCGAAAAAAAGGATTTAAAGGCATTATGCTACCCAATAAAAATACAACAGAAGCAGCTATTGTAAATGATTTAGATGTTATTGGCGTAGCCAATATAAAAGAAGCCATTGATTTTTTTGAAGGGAAATTAGAAATTGCACCTGTTGAAATGGATACCCGAGATATGTTTATGTCGGAGCTAAACAATTACGAATCTGACTTTAGAGATGTACAAGGGCAAGAAAATATAAAGCGAGCACTAGAAATTGCAGCGGCAGGAAGTCATAATGTAATTCTTATAGGCCCGCCCGGTGCGGGCAAAACCATGTTGGCCAAAAGGCTTCCTTCCATTTTGCCTCCCCTCTCCTTACATGAAGCATTGGAAACCACTAAAATTCATTCTGTAGCTGGCCGGTTGGGCGATAACGCAGCATTAATGACTACACGCCCATACAGGTCTCCGCATCATACAATTTCGGATGTGGCATTGGTTGGTGGTGGTGGTTTTCCTTCACCAGGAGAAATATCGTTGGCACATAACGGTGTTCTGTTTTTAGATGAACTTCCTGAGTTTAAGCGTACCGTATTGGAAGTAATGCGCCAACCTATGGAAGATCGTAAAGTAACCATTGCTCGGGCAAAAATATCCTTGGATTTTCCTGCCAACTTTATGTTGCTGGCAAGCATGAACCCCTGCCCTTGTGGGTATTATAACCACCCCGAAAAAGAATGTGTTTGCGCACCGGGTGTAGTTCAAAAATATTTGAATAAAGTAAGTGGCCCCTTACTCGACCGAATCGATATTCATGTAGAAGTTACACCAGTTTCGTTCGATCAAATGACAGCCAATATTAAAACCGAATCGAGCGAAGTAATTCGCGAACGAGTTATAAAAGCCAGAGCCATCCAAATCGAACGGTTTAAAGATATTGACGATGTGCACTCCAATGCATTAATGCATTCGCAACAAGTTAAAGAAGTGTGTGAAATTAACGATGTAGGTAAAATTCTGCTTAAAACCGCTATGGAAAAACTCGGCCTTTCGGCCAGAGCTTACGATCGAATTTTAAAAGTTTCTCGCACCATTGCCGACTTATCAGATTCGGAAGATATTAAAGTAGAGCATTTAGCGGAGGCTATCCAATACCGCAGTTTGGATCGAGAGAATTGGGCAAATGGATAGTGCATTTGGAATCTAGCAGTTTTTGATTACGTGATAAATGAGCTAAATTAGTTGTTATAATAATTACTGTTGTCCGATAAAAAAAGCACCAAATATTGATACTTTTTTTATCGGACAACAGTAAATATTTAACTCTTTTTTGAATGATACGGATTCCGATTTTACTACCAGAAAAATCTTACGTTGAAGGTCATAGTATCTTGCAAGGTATGGTTCTTACAAGATAGAAATGAAAAATGGTTGAATCATTTTGATTATCAATATTGCTATAAGTTATGAGGTTCCCTGATTGCAGAGCTTGCTTCCGTTTGGCTTGATTCTACTAAGTTATTTATAAAGTCCAAAACAGCAATATATAAAGAAAAAAACAGCCTACCTTTTGTCCATTACACCAAATATTTGAAGAAAAAAGCCCACAGAACCTAAGAGATTTAAAAGAAAAACTAGAAAAATCTAAAGCTGATATTGAGGCAAGCAGAGTATATCTTCAAGAAGATGTAGAATCTTATTTTAAAGAGAAATCTAAGAATAGATGACTAAGGTAATTTGGTCGGAAGAAGCTTTTAACGATCTGGATAGTTATACACTTAACCCAGTTTTTGTAGAAACGGTTTTTGATACACGCCAAAGCCCTTCTTTATTAGACCGTTAACGGCCTTTCCCCATATTAGGCCTTCTCTCTTCAGTCCTTTTAACAGCCTCATCGTGACGCCAATCTTCAATTTTTTTAGCGTGGCCAGATAGGAGAATGTCAGGTGTTTTTAATCCATTATAATCAGCAGGACGGGTATAAACAGGTGGAGCCACCAGTCCATCCTGGAACGAATCGGTTAAGGCCGAAGTTTCATCTGAAAGCA
>CAZQWZ010000030.1:0-18412 GCA_964596935.1 uncultured Roseivirgaceae bacterium | reverse complement strand
GTGCAATTCGTCCTTTCTTGCTAAAAGCACTTCTTCCGTTTCCACTCTATCAGGATCTGGCAAGCAACAATCTACAGGGCAAACTGCAGCACATTGAGGTTCTTCATGAAACCCTTGGCACTCTGTGCATTTATTGGGCACTATAAAGTAGAACTCTTCTGAAACAGGGTCGTTTCGAGTTTCATCAGTAGATGATGTTCCTTCACTCATCGACCAATCTACATCGCTCTCGTAAATTGCATTATTGGGGCACTCTGGTTCGCAAGCCCCACAATTAATGCAGTCATCAGTTATTATAATTGCCATTTTTATATTATTCGGTTGTTATAATTAAAGGTATAACTAAAATTCAGCTTACTCTATAATTTTACAATTTCGCTTTTGCTTGGCAAAACAAACTGCAAGAAAATAGCAATAAATACAACTAGTAAAGCACCAATTGGATTAAACCACAAATAGCTAATTCCAAGATCGCCTGATCTTGTTAAGAAATACAACCATATAATTACCCCTTCTGAAACAAAAGTGGCAATAAAAACGGCATTGGATTTAACATATTTAACCCCAAAGGCAACTATAAAAATACCAAGAATGGGTCCGTAAAAAACAGAACCTAAAATATTAACTGCTTGAATCAAATTATCTAATTGCGAAGCAAACATGGCAAACATTACTGCTAACACTCCCCACAAAGCAGTAAAAAGCCTTGTCATAAATAAATAATGCGAATCAGAGCCTGTACTGTTTACCATTCGTTTATAAAAATCGATGGATGTAGTTGAGGCTAGTGCATTTAGTTCGGACGATGTGGAACTCATGGCCGCAGAAAAAATCACAGCTATTAGCAAACCTATTAACCCATGGGGCAAATAATTCATCACAAATGTGATAAACACATAATCCGAATCTTTGGCATCAACATTAGAATCAACCTTTTGCATCAATCCAACGGTTTCATCCTTTATAGCTTCTTGCTCCTCATTTAATTGGTTAATCTCAATAGCTAGCGAATTTGTTTTTTCAGTATTACCAGCCTTATCGGCCAATACAAACTGTTGAAGTTTCTCTTTTTTAGCCTCAAATATTTGCTGATGTTGTTTGCCTAATTCGATATACTCTTGCTCGTATTTGCTATTTTCTAATTTATCTAGCTGCGCCTTGTTAAAAAACATGGGTGGCATTGTAAACTGATAAAAAACGAATACAAATACACCAATAAGTAAAATTGAAAATTGCATCGGTATTTTAAATACGCCATTAAATAATAGCCCTAGCCTTATTTCTTTAACGCTTTTACCAGATAAATAACGTTGTACCTGCGATTGATCTGTTCCAAAATAGGCCAGAAACAAAAACAATGCGGCAATCATACCCGACCATATATTGTAACGATTGGCAGGATCAAACTCCCAATCAATAACATCCATTTTACCCATTTTATCGGCAACAGCCAATGCTTCGCTAAAGCCAACATTTGCAGGTAGTTTGGTTAGTAATACAATAAACGCAACAAGCATACCTCCCATTATAACAACCATTTGCTGCTTTTGGGTTTCAGCAACAGCCTTAGTACCACCCGATACCGTATAAACAATTACCAATACACCAATTATTAAAATGGTGATATTAATATCCCAATTAAGAATTGAAGTTAAAATAATAGCGGGAGCATAAATAGTAATACCCGCTGCCAAACCACGAGAAACTAAAAACAAAAAAGCAGTTAGTGCTCTTGATTTTAGATCAAAGCGTTGTTCTAAAAATTCGTAGGCAGTAAAAACTTTTAATTTATAATATAAAGGCACTACAAACACCGCTAATATTATCATTGCCAGAGGCATACCAAAATAAAACTGC
Source organism: uncultured Roseivirgaceae bacterium (assembly GCA_964596935.1). Taxonomy (GTDB): domain Bacteria; phylum Bacteroidota; class Bacteroidia; order Cytophagales; family Cyclobacteriaceae; genus JAKISE01. The sequence goes on along the minus strand of CAZQWZ010000030.1, from coordinate 16,555 downwards.
ACAAAGCCCATTCCATCTTTATAAGCTTGGCCAGGCGTAGATAAAAAGGTAATTGCACTGGCTTGGGTTGCCATTACCGATAACCCAATGGTGCCCCATTTCATGGAGTTATCTCCTAATAAATAACTTTTTAAATCTTTGCTGGCACGAGTTTTCCAAATACCATAAAGCACAATGGAAAGCATAGTGCCAAAGAGGACAATAAAATCAATAGTGTTCATAAAATAGGTGCTTGGGTAATCTGAGGAGAATTAAAAAAATGAAACAAATTATTTTGATTTAAGATTTGAATTTGAATTACTACTTAATGAAATAATATTAGCAAATAAACGATAAGCTCCTGGCACACCTGCAGGCAATTCTCTAAAAAAACTTAGCCCTGTATATACATAATACCCCTTACCATATTCAGCAATTAGCAAACTTCCGTTATGCACTTTTTCACCTGTATCTTGCATAGCCAATGGGGCAGAATAGTTAGCATCCCACTCACTCGGAAAATACAGTCCTCTTTCTTGCACCCAACCATCAAAATCTATAGAAGTAATCGCATTGGGGTAGTTCAAAGCAATGGATTCTTTATCCTTAATTAAAACTTCGGCATTTTCTTCGGCTACCCTGCTTCCCGCAGATCCACCAGAAAATTTTAAACTATAAGGTGCAAAACTATCCCAACTACCAATTCTTCGAGTAGTATTATATTGAGTTATCATAGTGCCTCCTTTGCTAACATAATTAAGCAACACTTCCTTCTTGTTTGTCAACCAAGTCTCGGTATTTAAGGCCCGCACTCCTAAAATAACTGCATCTAATCCAGCCAAGTTTTCAGGTGTAATATCAAACTCGTTCATCAGCCAAACTTTTACACCCAACTGCTCCAAAGCCTGTGGTACTGCATCGCCAGCTCCCATTATATAACCAACGGTTTTTGCACCCACAGCTACATGCACACTAACCGCCTTCGCACTGGCTTCAGGGATTAGTACTTGGTAAGGAATATGCTCATAGCCAATTGTTTGCATTGATTTACTATAATCAACACCTCCAACACTCGTAATTATTTTTATGGTATGAACCGAAGATTCTGAATTAGTTGGAAAAACTTCAAACTCGATTCTTGAACTAGCTCCTTCTGCTAATTTATCAATACTTACTTTTTCAGGAACTGATTTCCACCCAGCTGGCAATGCCAAACGTACACTTGCCATAGTAAGCGTATGATTTGCTGTTACGTTAACTCCGATTGTTTTTGCATTCCCATTATCAAAAATTAGCACTTGATCATCAAAGGAAGAAACTACGGGTGGTACAACTACCAATGGTCTATACGATTCGCCAATTACTCTATCAGTCCATTTATATTCTACAGGTACACTGTAAGGAATACGTGTTCCATTAATTTCGATTTCACCATTGATGATATAGGCTGGCTTGTTTTGAGGAGTTCCTCTTAATAATTGATCTTCCACAGCATACATTCCTAATGTAGCCTCATCATTTAACCAATAAGGCCCACTATATTCTTTTTTTGATGAAACTAGTAAAGCAATTTGCTCTACCTTATTTTGGTTATCATCTAATGTTATGGCTTGTGATATTTTATTCTCTTCACCAATTACAGCTGATTTTATTGTAATCGATAGGCTGCTCCTATTTACCAATTCAAGATTTATTTGTAATGAATCACCTGGCACTACCGTAGGGTTTGTTGCTGTAGCTTCAATAAATAAACCAGCACATTGAATAATCAAATTATCAATTTCTTTTAGCTTTTTAGTTTTCCAAAAGTCGTTTTTAACTTTCGCTACATTTCCCCTTAGTTTTAAAAGAGCCTCCACAGATTGTGATGGAGATGATGGATTAAAATCCTTGATAATTAAATTAATTTGACTCGTAATCTGGTTTTGCCCAACTCTTTTCCAAGTAAGGTCAATATCTTCAAATAAATTAGTTTCTACTTTAGTACCAAGTACTGGTTTTAGGTATTCAAATTGCGAACCACGCAAATGAGTAGCTCCAAACCCTTGGCTTTTATGCTGCGAACGACTAGTAGCAGCCATTTCGTTATACGAAAGTCCTAAAGTGGCATTATAGGCACCCACATCAATTTTAATGGTATTAGGCTGATTTTCAATATCCTTATCCCACCATCTGCCCGAATTAATCATTAAACGAGTAGGCTGCCAAACAGATACATAAGCAAGCTGGGCTGGGTATGCATTTTTATCGCCAGCCAATTTAAAAGCCTCCTCAGCTAATATTGCCGAACTTGCATGATGGCCGTGTCCAGCCCTTTTATCAGGAGGGAAACGAGTAATAATTACATCGGGCCTAAACTTCCGAATGACCCAAACCATATCTGAAAGCACTTGGTCTTTATTCCAAATTTTGAGGGTTTCATCCGCAGTTTTCGAATAGCCAAAATCGTTCGCTCTGGTAAAAAATTGTTGGCCACCATCTATACTTCGTGCAGCCAATAATTCTTGTGTACGAATAACCCCTAAACCTACGGTTAACTCCGGCCCAATTAAATTTTGACCACCATCTCCTCTGGTTGCTGCTAAATAACCGGTATTGAGTAATAGCTCATTACTGAAATAAGCAATTAAACGAGTGTTTTCGTCATCGGGGTGGGCTGCCCAATACAACACATTACCTAACACATTTAGTTTTTGAATATCTCTTAAAATCTGTGAAGAACTTTTTTGAATATGCTGTGCAAATAAGTTTGCTCCAACAAAGAATAAGCCTAAAATTAGGATAGCGGTTTTTCTCATAAGTATCTAGGTGTTGAACGATGTTTAAACGAATAAGTTAATACAATAATATATGATTGGTTAGTTATATGCATAGGTGATCATAATGATTTTATAAACGGTATAAAATCAAAAATAAGAAAATGGATAATATAATTTTTTGATTGTATTTTTATTTTTAATATTATGTACTTATAAAATCAAATGCCATTGTGATGAAAAAGCTCTTAGTGCTATTTTTAATTCTTCCTTCTAGTGTATTATTTGCTCAGCCTTTAAAAGGTATATGGCATGGCAAAATATTTAACACCTATGGAGAAGCTATTAAATACATAAATGTATCCATTAATGGAGAAGGCAAAAACCTAGTGGGCACACTACGTACTTATGATAAAAAGAAACAACAATGGGTGGCAGACGATAATGACCTTAGTGAATTTGTAAGCACCCATAAAAATGCCATCCTTAGTAAAATTGAAATCGTTAACAGAAATACAGAATCGAATGTATTTCTGTTTTCCTACATAAACTCCAAAAGAATAGCGGTTGAGTGGGTTAATCAAATAAACAATTCTGATTTAACAAAAAATGTTGCTAGCAAACAAGGAACAGGATTTTTAGAACCTTTTTTAAATGGAAAAATTTATGAAAGCCTTTCAATAGGAGGCACATCCACCAACCGAGTTTCGATTGATAGAGTTGAAATTGCGAAAGAAGTAACGATCATCACTTTTTCATATCACAATACTTCGTTTGAGCAAGTAATGATGCGATTGGCAAAACCAGGAGCTCCTGGAGCTTATTATATAACCAACACAGATCGCTCTAAAAAGTATTATATAGTGGATAAAGACAATATCGCTTTTGAGCCAGATAATACCGTGGTTTCACCTAACAGTTTTCATACTTTCAAAATCTATTTTGAGGCCATCCCAGATTCACTTAAAAGCTTCTCCATCCTTGAAGGAGACCCTAAAATGCAAAGTGGCAAGGAATGGAATTTCTATGATTTACAGTTGAAGTAATCCTACGCTAAAGCTTCGGATTACAAGTGTGCTAGAGTTGGAAATTTCAGGAGTTAAAAAAAGGCATCTAGGGAATAAACTCCAGTATATCATATTAAATATTGGATTTAATTCCAGTATTTAATATATTTACAAAGTGATAAATAGAGTAATTGAAACTAACATACGAGCTAAACTAGCTGATAATAAAGCAATTATACTAATTGGCTCTCGCCAAGTAGGTAAAACTACTCTACTAAAACAAATAGCAAGTACACATTTTAAAAATATTTTGTGGTGGAATGGCGATGATGCTGACACAAGAATTGAACTTGAAAACGCCAACTCTACTTTTATAAAAGAGAAAATTGGTTCTACACAATTACTTTTGATAGACGAAGCACAACGCATAAAAAATATAGGCCTTGTAATTAAAATAATTGTAGATAACATTTCTACAGTTAAAGTTATTGCTACGGGTTCCTCTGCATTTGAGTTGGCAAATAAAATAAATGAACCATTAACAGGCCGTAAATGGGAATACTTAATGTTTCCTTTAACCACAGAAGAACTAATAAACCACACAAGTAAAGAAAATGAAAACAGGCTGCTAAAACATCGATTGATTTATGGTTATTACCCAGATATTATCAATAACCCTGGCAATGAAATTGAATTACTAAAACAATTATCAGATAGCTACCTGTACAAAGATTTGCTTATTTGGGAAAACATTCAAAAGACAGAAAAATTAGAAAAACTTATTCAAGCATTGTCATTTCAGGTGGGTCAATTGGTATCTTTAAATGAATTATCTCAAATTTGCGGTCTTGATTTTCACACAGTAGAACGATACATTTCATTATTGCAGAAAGCTTTCATCATTTTTACCCTTACTCCTTTTAGCCGTAATTTAAGGAATGAAATAAAAAAATCAAGAAAAATATATTTCTATGATAATGGCATTAGAAATGCGGTAATTAATCAGTTTAATCCATTAGAACTCAGAAATGATAAAGGAGCGCTTTGGGAAAATTATTTGGTAAGTGAACGCTACAAACTAATCAATTATAAAAAACACTTTGCTAGTCGTTTTTTTTGGAGAAACCACAACCAACAAGAAATTGATTATATCGAAGAGGCGAATGGGGAAATTAAAGCGTTTGAATTCAAATGGAATGAGAACAAACTAGTTAAATTTCCCAAGCAATTTATTAGCCAATATAACCCAGTTTCTACTACGGTTATTCATTCAGGCAATTATTTGGATTTTGTTTTAAAAGTGTAAGAATGTACTTATACGGTAGTAGAAGCAACTAGCAGAAATTTAAGGAGTTAAGAAAATGCATTGAACGAGCAATAAAAAGACATTTTACGTTTTTTATTCTGAGGACGAAGCCCGCCTCAGGCAGAAATCTTCTACGTTTAAAAAATCTCAGTCCTAAAGGTCTCTTGCCAAGCCATATATAGTCAGCTGGTGAGTAGTTTGCAAACACATTAACTCTAAAATAATATTACGCTACCCATTAATAACTCACCTGCTGACTTTACCAGTTCTTACTTGTTTGTGAAACAACACCAACAAGGAATTAGTGTATAAAACAAGAACGAATATTTTATACTTCTCCACCCTTGCAAGTCATTCCGTAGGAATCTTAGCCATTAGACAGTTTGCATTATGGGTTGTGAGGACACAACCCAAGGATTAAGGACACAACCCAAGGATTAGACTTTCGCCCTGCGAATAAATTAAGAATTAATCAGGTTTAACTCCTTCAACCTCTCATAAATTTTTAAACAAACCCAAGCATCGGTAGCAGCATATACTTGCTGCCGTTCGTTTAGTATTGGGTTTTCCCAATTAGAGGTTTGTTGGCTTTTCGATATTCTAAAACCAAGGATCATAGCGGCTAACTTTCGTAGGCCTGTGTTTATTACGCCTTTATCTTTTACAAAAGAATGAATATCTTGATAACCATCTGGGTTAGGCACACCCAGTTTGCGTAAATCTTTTACATCATCGTGCAGGGCAATACCTAGTTTAGTAATTTTTGCATTCGATAATAAATCGCTTACTCGTGGAGGCATACCAATTAAGTTAACCCTAAAAAGATATACTTTATTGGGTGTTGCAAATTGCAGCAAGGAAATTGGGTGCGATTCTCCTTTTTTAAATGCAGGCCGTGATTCAGTATCGAAACCCACCACCGAAAATTGCTCAATTTCAGTTATTATTTTATCAACGGTTTCTAATGTATCTATCAATACAACCTCACCTTCATAAGCCCTCATGGGCAAAGCGTTTACTTCTTCTGTTGAAATCCTTTCACGTAATGTCATAAATTATTTTCCTTTTTTTGCTGCCAATTTCTTAATTTTTATACCTGCATAGGCAAACGCGATTGTCATAATTGGACTAATGATATTAAAAAATGCATAAGGTAAATACGCATAGGTACCAACCCCCAAAACCGTTGATTGGTATGCTCCACATGTATTCCACGGCACTAAAACAGAAGTTACGGTACCTGAGTCTTCCAAGGTTCTACTTAAATTTTCAGGTGCTAATCCTCGATCTTTATACGCAGGTGCAAACATTCTGCCTGGCACTACAATGGCAATGTATTGATCAGATGCTGTAAGATTAAAGAACCCACAAGTTAAAGCTGTTGAAGCCACCAATGAACCTGTTGAGTTAGCATATTGTATTATGCTATCTGCAATACGCTTTAGCATTCCTGCTGATTCCATCACTCCGCCAAATACCATCGCACATAAAATCAACCAAATGGTATTCATCATACCAAACATACCACTTGCCGAAAGCAAATCATCTACCATCGCATTGCCAGTAACAACATTGGTTCCGGCAAACATTGCCATCATTATACCTTTGTAATAATCCCAATAGGACCCTGTTGATGAACCAGCAATTTCTAATACAATATTGGGTTGAAAAATAACTGCAAACACACCTCCCAATAAAGCGCCTGCTAATAGAGCAGGCAATGCGGGCACCTTTTTCAAAATCAAACCAACAACGGTTAATGGCACCAAAAATAACCAAGGTGTAATCGTAAACTTTGAAGCAATTGCTTGGTGTACTTCTTCAACCGTACCAATACTGGATGAGCTATCTATAAAAAATCCCCAAATCAAAAATATTACTAGGGTTATACTAATGGATGGCACGGTGGTTAACGCCATATATCGAATATGGGTAAACAAATCTGTACCAGCCATGGCAGGTGCTAAGTTAGTTGTATCTGATAATGGCGACATTTTATCTCCAAAATATGCTCCTGAAATAATGGCCCCTGCTACCACGCCTTCGTGTATTCCCATCGCTTTGCCAATACCCACCAAGGCAATACCAATGGTTGCTGCGGTTGTCCAAGAGCTACCTGTTGCTAGCGATACTATGGCACTTACAATAACTGCCGCAAACAAAAATATTTTAGGATTAAGAATATCTAACCCATAATAGATAAGAGCTGGCACAATTCCGCTTATGAGCCAAGTGCCTGCCAATGAACCAATTAACATTAGTATAAGAATGGCAGACATCGCAGAACTTATACTCTTAACAATTCCTTTTAAGGTATGCTCCCAACTTAAACCCATTCGGGTTGCAATTAATGCCCCTACTCCTGCTGATAATAATAAGGCTATTTGATTGGCTCCATAGGTTGCGTCATCTGCAAACAGATACACATTAATAGAAAGTAAAACTATAAGAAAAGCAATTGGAATAATAGCTTGAAGAAGCGTTGGGGTTTTTGTCATATTATAAAATAATGCAGCAAATTAAGGATATGAAAAGACTTATCAAACTAGATAGACTAGAAGTTAGAAGATGAAAGTTGGTAGATAATCTATGCTACCTACTTCTGACTTCTAGCTTTTAATACTCTTTCACTTCATATTCTACCCCTCGTTCCTCCAAATAGTTTTTTACATATTTGAAATTATATTCTTCTTCACCCACATATTCTGGAGGATTAATTCCTTTTCGGTTGAATTTACTATCTAAAACTAAATTGGCAACTGCATTGCATGTGTAGCCTGTAGTACGTGCCATAGAAATTATTTGATTTTCACGATCGTATTTATCAAGTAGATAATATTCTAGGTTTTTAGATTTCCCATCTTCCTCGCCTTCTATTCTTATTCGCATAACCGTAAAATCTTCTTCGCCTGATTTTAGTTTCCATTTAGGAAAAAGCAGTTTAGCAGTTACATCCACAGGTCTAATTTTAGCTCCATTTACTTCAATCTCATCGTAAGAGAAAAAACCACTTTCACGCAATACTTTTATGTATTCGATGCAGCCTGGGTAGCGCAATGTTTTTTCAATCATATTAGGAATCTTCATTGTTTTAGCTAAGGTTCTAAGCCCATCCGAATTCCAAGATTCTAAGGTGCCTACTCTATCAAACTCAATGAGCTCAGCATCTGAAAGTGCTTCTTTAGTTATTAAATGTCCATTTTGCACATATCTGGCAGGGCGAATGTATTCTTCGATTACATCAATAGGCGAAAAAACAGCTTTGTACTCATAGGGCCATTCTCTAACTACTGGCAAGCCTCCAACTAAACACTCGTATCGATTTACCTTCATTTTTTTATTGTGATAGCCCAAAATAATATTGCCCATGCCCGGAGCCACACCACAATCGGTTACTACAGTAACTCCGTTCTCTTTGGCTAATTCATTAAGTTCAAAAGGGTCTTCAGGAAAGAATGAAATATCAACAATATCAATTTTTGTTTCTATCACTTCTTTTACCATAGCATAACCCATAAAACCCGGCACGGCACCAATTACCAAATCAAACGAAGCAACTGTTTTCTTAACTTCACCTGCTTTGCTTAAATCAACCACCTGAGTGGAAATACCTAAACTGCCTAATTTTTCTAGTGCCTCCTTATTAATATCTACCGAAGTAACATTATGCTCTTTGGCCAAGTCTTTGGCTATTGCACTGCCCACTAAACCTGCTCCTAATACTATTATATTTTTAGCCATTTAATTATTGGTGTTTTTTAATTTATTGCTCTTTAGCCCCTCACTACGAAGTTTTAGTGTATAAAGTGAGTTTAATGTTTTTACAAACCTACTGAAGAAAAATTCAATCCTTATCGGATGCAACCTTTACTTGATTTATAGAGTCTTTAACTAAAAAACTCAATAATATAAAAAAAACAACCCTATTACTCGCAGCATTTCTTTTTGTATTTGCAGTACAAGCGCAGAAAAAAGAAACCCGTACAGTAGGCTCTTTCGATTACGTATCATTTGGTATTAGCGGAGATTTAGTTATCACTCAAGGAAACTCAAACAGTTTAGTTCTTGAAGGAGATAAAGATGACCTTGAAGAAATAGAAACCTATGTTAGAGATGGGAAATTAAAAATTAGAACAGAAAGTAATAGCTGGTTTGGCAACAATTTGGATAATGTTAAGGTGTATGTAACATTAGTTAACTTTAAAGGGGCCAGTATTAGTGGTTCAGGAAGATTAACAAACAGCAATAATTTAAAAGGAGACAATGTAAAGCTAAGTGTTAGTGGCTCGGGAAAAATTAACTTATACCTTGAATCTAAAACATTAGACACTCACATTTCTGGTTCAGGAAGAATTAACTTGGAAGGAAAAACAAATGAGATGAAACTACATATCAGTGGATCTGGAAGTGTAAATGCCATTGATTTTTCTACTAATATACTAGATGCACATATCAGTGGTTCGGGATCAGCTAAAGTAAATGTAAAAGATGAAATTGATGCTCATATCAGTGGTTCAGGAAACATTCGATATAAAGGAAACCCTTCTAAAATTCGTGAAAAAGTAAACGGAAGTGGCAGTGTAAGAAGCTTGTAATTCTGTTAAATTTAATAATAGGATTACCCATTTAAAGCATAGAGAATATATTTGAATTAAATAAGATCAATATATGGTCATCCTGAAATAAATTCAGAACGACTTGTTTATTGGTCTATCCGGGACTTAAATGGGTAACCCTATTTAATAAAGTAACGAAAGCCTAGTTTATACATTCAACTAGCTTTTTTGTGCTGAATAGTGCTTTTTTGATAATAATTGAAAAAAGTTGAGCCATAGCTTAGCAAAGAATAGTATCTTTGCTATTCAATTTAACAACGAATATGGCAACAAAGATTAAATCGCACTCTTTTCATATTCCAGTAATGGGTACTGGGTTTACAATTGATTCACCAATAAAAGTCGCACAATATGGTATTTCATCTGTAATTTCATTGGTAGATGATATACTAATTGAAAACATGCGTGAATTCTATGCTAAAAAGATTAATGAACCTTTTCACGAAATCACTAATAAAATAGAAGATTATCGAGCTAAACGGATTACTGCATACCTCAACTTAGTGGATAAAATAGTTGATGATAAATTTAAAGATCTTAAAGACTCTATTAAAGATTCTGGTGCAGCATTTGAAAAATATATTCAGATGCTACCGAATATGTCTGAGATTAAGCAAAAATTTCTTGAATTCACAAGTCAAAGCTACTCCAAAGATGAGTTACTAAAATGGGCACATAAACATCTTTCTACGGGTAGTATTGATGTGAATATCATGACAAAATTGGATAAGGTTAACTATTGGAATAATGAGGAACTATCCTCAATTCACAACGATGCACACGCTGCACTTCGTGGCTATGCAAATAGTGATTTAGAATCGTCCATTATATTTTCTGCAGGCATGAACCCAAGGTTATATGGTTACATTGGTGAATTTGAAGATTTTTACCCTGATAAAAATGGTTACATCAAAAAGAAGATTGTAATTAAAGTAAGTGACTACCGATCTGCAATGATTCAAGGTAAATTTTTAGCAAAAAAAGGACTTTGGGTTTCAGAATACAGAATTGAATCTGGCTTAAACTGTGGAGGCCATGCTTTTGCAACTGAAGGACTTTTAATGGGGCCAATTTTAAAAGAATTTAAAATTCATAGAGAGGAACTTATTAACGATACGCATGCAGTACTATGTGATGGGTTAAAGGTGAAAGATAGGTTTGTTCCTTCTTTGCCTCTGCCATTAAAAATTACCACCCAAGGCGGTGTAGGCACTGCCGAAGAACATAATTTTTTAATTGAAGAGTATGACCTTGATTCTGTGGGTTGGGCTACACCTTTTTTATTAGTACCAGAAGCTTCTACCGTTGACCATGATACACTAAAACAATTAGCCGAAGCCAAAGAAAAAGATTTGTATTTAAGTGGAATTTCTCCTTTGGGAGTACCGTTTAATACATTAAAAGGTAATACTCAAGATGTAATTAAACATTATAAAATTGATAAAGGAAGGCCAGGAAGTGCTTGTCCAAAGCAATTTTTAGTATCAAATAAGGAATTTACCGATAATGCTATTTGTGTAGCTTCTCGTCAATACCAGCGAATAAAAATTAAAGAACTAGATGCTCAAGAACTCAATAGCGATGAGCATGACAGCAAGCTATTTAAGATTTTAGACAAATCTTGTATTTGTGTTGGTTTAGGAACCACAGCACTAAAATTAAATAAGTTGGATTATAAACCAAAAAACGATGGAGTATCTATTTGTCCTGGCCCAAATTTAGCTTACTTTTCTACCATTGTATCATTACAACAAATGGTTGGGCATGTGTATGGTCATGCAAAAGTTGCATTAAGCGCACATCGGCCAAATATGTTTATGAAAGAACTTACAATGTATATCAAATACTTGAAGGGCAAATTAGATGAAGTAACAGAAGCTACTACAGGTAGGCAACTCAAAGGGTTGAATGACTTTCATAACAACCTAATGGATGGTATTCACTACTACCAAGAGTTAGCCGAAACTATGATTCATAAGGCAGAAGAATCAGCGTATAAAATTAAGGCTGATTTAGAAGGCCTTAAAATGGATTTAATGAGATTAGAGTTGGTTACAGCTTAGATTTCGAACTAAATACTACTAAGGCCTTAACATTTTTTTGTTAGGGCCTTTTTTTATAAAACTCATAATAATCACTAAATTCGTTTTTATTCATAATTACTTCCCTCGCAAACCATGAAATTTACTAAATACATACTAATCGTTGCGCCATTACTTATAGCAGCCACTTGCACTAACGAAAAAATTGATAAGGGTTCTAAAGAATTAAATCCATACAATCCTGAGCCAAAAATGGAGGCACTAAAAGAAGCAAAAGGTGATAACATAACCAATATGCACTTTTTAGTTTTTGGAGACTCTAAAGGTTCGATGCATTTTCCAAATGTATTAAAGCGGGCCGATTCGTTAAAGCCAGATTTTTGCATTACAACAGCCGACCTCGTAAATAAAGGTGCTGGAAACCAAGGAATTACAGATTACAAATTGTTAGATTCTATGGGTGGTTGGTTTATGCGTAAATACCCGATGTGGCCAACCGTTGGAAACCACGAAGAAGCTGGAGGAGATAATGGAATAGAAAATTTTACCGACTTTTATGGCATGGAAAAAGCTATGTACAGCTTTGAATATGGCAATGCCAAATTTATTGCATTACCATGGCCTAAGATTAGTAAAGATCCCGTAAAACTACAATGGCTTGAAGATGAATTAAAATCTGCCCAAGGAAAACACATTTTTATTTATAAACACCGACCACATTATACAGTAGGAAAAAAATCGTATAATGATGTTGAAGGAAAAGCTACAGCCACTACCAAACTCTATGATAAATACCATGTAAAAGCAGTTTTTAGTGGCCATGATCATTTATATTATCGCACGAAACGAAACGGTACCTATCATATAATATCGGCAGGCGCAGGAGCTACTATCTACAAACTTAAAAGAGAGCAAGATGTCCTTGAAGGGGATGTTTATTATGGTAAACGAATTGATGCTGAAACGGCAGATGGAATAGCTCCTTATAAATTTGTAGCAGCAGACGGTGCCGTTACTGATATTGCAGAAAACATGTTTTATGTGCTTTCTGTAAGAATTGATAATGAGGTAGTTTCAATTGAAATGATTGATGAGAAAACTGGTAAAGTGTGGGACAAAGCTATTCTTGATTAATGGATGCTTCTATAGTTCTAACAAATTTGAAACACCCTACAACTCATTGATAAATGCTTGAAATAATTGCCATATTCGCTTTAGGTAAAGCCATAAAAAAAATAGTTGAAGCAAAAGGATTTAGTGCCACAAAATATATCCTACTTATGGTATTCTTCTGGATTAGTTTTGAGTTTTTAGGCTTTGTTCTTGGAATTATTATTTTTGGAGAAGGCCTATCTGCGTATCTTATGGCGTTACCTGGTGCCGCAGCTGGTGGCTATTTAAGTTATAACATTGCTAAGAACGCATAATAATTAGTATTCCCATTATGATAAGAGCTTATAAACCCGAAGATAAAGCCAAGCTGATTGAATTGATTAAGCTTAATACGCCTCAATATTTTGATGTAAAAGAAGAACAAGATTTAAGCGATTACCTCGACAACGAAATTGAAGACTATTTTGTAGAAGAAGAAGGTGAAAAAGTAATTGGCTGTGGTGGCATTAATTATGAAGATAACGGAAAAACAGCCATTATTTCATGGGATATAATCCACCCAGATTTTCAAGGAAAAGGATTAGGTAGAAAACTGCTACTTTATCGAATTAATAGAATTAAGGAAATAGAATTCATTGCTAAAATTGTAGTTAGAACATCGCAGCATACGGATAAATTTTACAATAAAGGCGGGTTTAAACTAGAGTTTATAAAAAAGAATTATTGGGCTAAAGGATTTGATCTGTACCAGATGTCAATTAAAATAAGTAAACAGAATGCCCAAAAATAAAATTCAACACCCAGCCATTAAAACGCGTTTGCACCCTCGAAATAAGCACAATACACGCTATGATTTTAAGCAGCTAATTGCTAGCTCAGCTGAATTGACTCCTTATGTTAAGCCTAATAAATACGGAGATGAATCTATAGATTTTTCAGATGCGAATGCTGTAAAAGTACTTAATACTGCTCTACTAAAACATTTTTATAAAATTGAACATTGGAATATACCTACTGGATATTTATGCCCTCCAATTCCTGGCAGAGCAGATTACATTCATCATATTGCTGAGTTACTAGGCAGTTTTAAGAAAGGAAAAATCCCAAATGGTAGCCATATAAAAGTACTCGATATTGGCGTTGGCGCCAATTGTGTATATCCTATTATTGGCACAACAGAATATGGGTGGAGTTTTATAGGCTCGGATATTGACCCTATTTCAATTGAAGCTGCTACAAAAATAGTAGAGCAGAATCCTGCTCTTAAAAAAAGGATTAATATAAAACTTCAAGAGAATAAGAAAGATTTTTTTTATGGCGTTGTTGACAAAGAAGAACAAGTTGACTTAACTATTTGCAACCCTCCTTTTCATGCTTCAATGGAAGCTGCTCAAGAGGGATCGCTTCGTAAAACAAATAATCTTACCCACAAAAAACACAGCAAAGTAGCTAGAAATTTCGGAGGCACTAATAGTGAACTTTGGTGCGAAGGGGGCGAACGAAAATTTATATTAGATATGATTAGAGAAAGTAAGAAGTTTTCTAAATCAGTCTTTATGTTTTCCACTTTAGTATCTAAACAATCAAACGTAAAAGCCATTAACGAAGCTTTAAAAAATGCTGAGGCAAACTCAATAAAAACCATTCCAATGGGGCAAGGTAATAAGTCAAGTAGAATTATTGCTTGGTCATTTCTAAAAAAAGAAGAACAGCAAAATTGGATTAGCACACGGTGGAAATAGAGATTATTTATGAAGATGAAGCCTTAATAGCCATTAATAAGCCACACGGGCTCCTAGTTCACAGGTCTAGAATTGCCGCAGATGCTAATTTTTTTGCTTTGCAGTTAGTAAGAGACAAAATAAACCAAAGAGTTTATCCAGTACACCGAATTGATAGAAAAACCTCTGGCGTTTTGCTATTTACAAAATCAAAAGAAAGCCTTAAACATCTACAACGAATTTTTAGCGAACGTAAAGTTGAAAAAACATACCTATCAATCGTTCGTGGATTTTTAGAACCCGAAGGCGAAATCGATTACCCTTTAACCGAAGGTAATAAAACACAAGAAGCTACAACTGCCTATAAGGTTATTAAAGAATTTGAACTTAATATCCCTTTTGGTAAATTTCAAACTTCGCGCTATAGTTTGCTAGAAATTACACCCGAAACTGGCCGTTTTCATCAAATAAGAAAGCATATGGCTCATATTTATCATCCTATAATTGGCGATAGACCACACGGCTGCAATAAGCAAAATAAGCTTTGGAAAGAGCAGTTTCAAATGACTAGTATGCTATTGCACGCACAAAAATTAGAATTTAATTACCCAGAGGGTAACCCAATTTCTATTGAAGCAAAAATGAGTAGTGAGTTTGAGAGGGTACTTGGGCTTTTACGAAAAAAATAATGGCTAAATCCGAATTATAATTATCCGAATAGGGTGGTTATCATATCCTATTTACCCTATGAAAGTCATACCGCAGGTATCTTAGCCTTCTTGAAAGTCTTTCACATTGGCTCAGATTCCTCCACGCTGTTACGGAATGACCGTTATGTTGGATTAAAAAAACCGATAGTATTGATGCTGCGGATTATCCTTTATTAACTGTTCAACTCCATCCGAATCGTGCTGGGAGCTAACAGCAACAATTACTTGTGCTTTAACTGACTCAGAAATAGGTTCTAAGTTTTGTAAAATAGTGCCGTATATGTCTTTACCAATTTTATTATTATTATTGCAAATCCAATTAAAATTCACTTCTGCATTGGCTAAAAGAGTAGCAATTTTCTTTCCTTTTGCCCCTGCACCCCAGAGCATAAGAGGCAAAGTTGAATTAATATCTTGGTCTAAAAAGTGCCTCACTTTAAGTTCCGAAAAGCGATTATCAGAATAGTTTTTATCCGTTCTGGATGTTCTATTTTCATAGTCACGCCATTGATGGATTACTTTATTTACAGGTGCAATTTGCAAACCAGCTTTCCGAAACCGAAAAGCTAAATCGTAGTCTTCAGGATAGATATCCGAATCAAAACCTCCGCAGCTTTCAAAATCAAATTTGGCTATCATCCAACAAGGAGAAGGAATTGTGCATTCTTTGTAGATATCCGAAAAGTTAGAAGCCAAATTAGTTAATTCGTTTAACCAATTGGCATAATTTATATACCCCTCTCCTAGTTTATCCTCGCTAAAATAATTCACCTTTCCAACAGCTAAATATCCCTCTCCTTTCAATTCTAATTGCTCTAGCAGTAATTCTAACTTATCTGCCTCCATTACATCATCCGAATCCATACGAGTAATATAGCCACCAAATGATTGAGCATAAGCCAAGCGCAAAGCAGTTATAATTCCTTTATCAGGGTTTATATAAACCCTGATTCGTTGATTTTTATTGGCATAAGATTTTAAAATGGATAGGCTATTATCATCAGAATTATCATCTACGGCAACCAACTCCCAATTCGTTAAAGATTGATTTAAAATAGAATCAAGGCATTCTTTGAGATGTTTTCCTGTATTTTTTACAGGCATAAGAATACTTATCATTGGATTACCTTTCATCATTTATTGGATATCCCACTAAATTAATATAAAAAATACCTAGCAAGTCATTTCGCAACACAGTGGAGAAATATTAACCATAAAGCAAGACTTTATAGTCATCTGGTGACTCCTTTGTTTTAATCGAAATAAATAGAAACATCCACAATACTTACTAGCAAGTCACCTGAT
>CAZQWZ010000029.1:0-18646 GCA_964596935.1 uncultured Roseivirgaceae bacterium | reverse complement strand
TTTCGGTTTCAATAATTTTTTTATCCTCCTCTTCTAAATCGTGTATTTTAACAGGTAAAATTCTACTGGCCACATTGCCATTATTGAGTTTTATATCTCTGCCAAACTGATCTGCTTTGGTAAGTTGATTAAACACACAAAACTCATGTTGCCAAGCAAAGCTTTTAATATCGCAATAGGTTTGTGAAATAATGGGGATTAAGATAAGGCACTTCAATTTTCCTTCTAAGCTCTTATCTACATTATGGGTTTCAAGCAACCCATCGTAGGGGTTCGAATCGAAGTAAACCGAAACGGGCTCTTTAATAGTTGCTGCTAATTCTACTTTTAGTGCAGCAACAAAATCTGTTACCCAACCCGAACGGTTATCGTTATGGCGGTAAGAGATAAAAATATCGTATTCGAAATTAGGAAGGATAGATGGCATTTTCTAAAGATAATAAAATTAATTAAAGGATTTCCCAAGTGTGATGATTACTAAAAAAGGCAACTAATTTTTCAGGTATTTCCCTTTATACTGCGTTAAAATCATTAATCATAACAGGGCTATGCTTGCAAATTTTGCCTTGTCTAAAGAAAAATAAACTGCAAAATTTTAGTCAACTTTCTTAATAATCATCACACTAATCAATATTTCGACTTGGATTTATTATAACCGTCTTATTATTTTACTGGGTCAATAGGTGCTATACCAAAGAAACGTTTCTTTTACAAACCCAGTCCATCCATGGACAAGCCCATATTATCTATTTTGATAACTTATGCTTATGTAGTCAGAGGGTGACTATCTACAGTTTGGCAAGTAAGTCACCTTCTGACTTTTAGAAAAGTAGTAGAATTGGGCTCGGTTGAGCCCAGAGATTATCGGGTCTTACGCCCGATAATGACAATGATTTTTGGTTTTAGTTATATGATAGTTTGAGGCAGTCAATGACCGGTTTTATGAATAATTTTTAATTCTACTCTTTTGATGCATCTAACCTGAGTTCACGGGTTCATTCGCTAGCTAACGGACTTACGCTACTCCTAAAGCCGCTTTTTAGCAACTTTTTTGTTTGCAGAAAAATATAGCTTGTTGTTTCATTTCAACAAGCTATATTTGCATCTTATTCTTAGCAGACTTCCTGTCTAGATGAAAACTCAGCTCAACTCTGAGAATCTCTCTTCACATTTTGATTCGGCTAAGCTAGCAACAGGATAACGTTGCTCAAAGCTGCTGGCACGGTAAAAGAAAAGTGCCAATTTCGCAGAATTAATATTATGAAGTGCTCAATGGTTAAACCTATTGGGAGTAATCAAAATTCAATTTCACCAAAGAACATTTTTTGTCCTTAAAGACAACAAGTATAAAGCCATATGGCTAAATAAAATATTTATGCAAAACAATTCATTTAAAAAGAAACGTAACAACAAACCATCAGCTTCTGGCAATAAGCCGAATGGTGGTTTTAGAAATAAGCAGAGGCCTGTTAGACAAGGTCGAGGTCAAAAAAAATCAACTTTAGACCCTGCGCTTTTAGTAAAAAAAGCAACTCAAAAAGCTATAAAAAATTATCAATCAGAACGATTAATAGCTGACTTGCCTATTAGTCCTAACTTAAAGGAGTGCCTAATTTCTAAAGGGTTTAAACGGCCAACTGAAATACAGGATAGAACGCTCGAATCTTTATTAGATAAAAGAGACCTTTTAGGAATTGCTCAAACGGGTACAGGAAAAACTGGAGCTTTTCTTATTCCTATTATTGAACATTTACTAGATCACAAGCAAAAAAACTTTGCATTAGTAATGGTACCAACTCGTGAACTTGCCATACAAGTTGAAGAGGAATTTCAAACAATGAGCAAAGGATTAGGTCTATTTAGCTCTTGTTTTATTGGAGGTACTAATATAAATAAAAACATAGCTGCACTACGCAGAGCAGGCCATGTAATTATTGGTACACCTGGCAGATTACTCGACCTTGCCAATAGAAAAAATCTTGACTTTAGCAGATTTAACACACTTGTGTTAGATGAATTTGACAGAATGTTGGATATGGGTTTTGTACATGATGTAAAACGAATTATGGGTATGATGCATAAGCGTAAGCATACACTCTTATTTTCTGCCACCATTGATAAAGACCAAGAAAAACTTATCAGCGGCATTTTAACAAATCCGGTTACGGTAAAAGTTAGTACTGGCAACACTACTGGCGATCATATCGACCAAGATATTATTCGCTTGAAATCAGGAGAAGACAAGTTTGAGGTACTTCTTCAAATGGTTTCTGATAAGGCGTTTCAAAAAGTTTTATTGTTTGAAGAAACAAAACATAAAGCTAATAGGCTTTGTGGAAAGCTAAATAAAGCAGGGATTTTGTCTGACCAAATACACGGAAATAAAAGTCAGAATGCTAGACAACGAGCTTTAACGTCATTTAAGCAAGGAAAAATTCGCGTATTAGTTGCTACCGATGTGGCAGCTCGTGGTATTGATGTATCAGATGTAACCCATGTAATAAATTACCAAGTGCCTATGACGTTTGATAGCTATATCCATAGAATTGGAAGAACAGGTAGGGCAGGAAAAACAGGTATGGCATTTACTTTTGTTGATCCTTAGAAGCTGAATTTCTAAAGGCATTCTATGCTTCGTGCCTCAAGCATAGAATGGAAATACCTCGGTCAAAGTTTAAAACTTGACCGAGGTATAAAAAAATTGCCCGGCCCCTAACAGTCTGACTTGCAGGAACCAAGGCAATTTCAATCGAATAAACCCAAATACTCGACATTATTTTACAGGTTATTAATTAATTGTTATTTAATTATTGGTGAAATGCAATTAAGCATACACATCAATTTTTGCACACTAATAACTGATAACACTTAACTCATAACCAACTCTAATCTACATTATCGTGCAGGAAACGGTTATTCCCTAAAATGTGATTTTCATCGTTTAAATTAAACCTAGAAATATTGTGCTCAGATGAATGAGGTACATCATCAAACTTAACCTTTCTACGTTTATAAGCAGGCTCGTCAAATTTGGTTTTATAACTCTCGTCTTTATTTTCAAAGATATTAGCTACTAATTTATCTACTCGCTCTCTCCTTTTATGATCCAGAACTTCTTTTCGATTAGAAGAAAGTTTAAAATTCTCTTCTGATGAATCAGAAGCTGATCTAACCGTCATTTCTTCTTCGTCTTCAATACCTAATAAGTCAGTTTGCTCTTCTGATTCCTCATTGCCTAAATCAAAACGAAATCCTTTAGAGAACTCATTATCCTCTGTTTGAACCATTGGTGGTTCATCGTTAGATTGCTCTTTAGAAACTGTAATTTCATCTTTATAATTAGTATCTGCAGTATTCAAACTAGGTTCAGCTGCATTAAACATTGCCACTTGTTTTTCCGAATCTAGGTTATATACTTTCCTTTCAGGATCTGTAGCTGTAGCTCCTAGTGCATCTTCAAAACCTGTTGCAATAACTGTTACTCTTATATTGCTACCCAATTCAGCATCAAGTCCATGACCAAAAATTACTTCAGCCTCATCACCTGCCATTTCTTGAATATAATCAGTAATAACAGTTAATTCATCCATTTGTAATTCTGCCTCCACACCAGATATAATAGATAACAATATTTTTTGAGCTCCGTGAATATTTTTATTATTTAATAGAGGCGAATTAAGCGCCCCTTCTGCTGCACGTAAAGCTCTATCATCGCCTTCCATAGTTGCTGAACCCATAACAGCAGGGCCTGCATTATGCATTACGGTTTTAACATCCTCAAAATCAACATTAACATGGCTAGTTACTGTAATAATTTCGGCAATACTTTTTGCACCCGTAGTTAACACATTATCAGCTTTTGCAAAAGCTTCATTTATTCCTAAATTGCCATACACCTCTCTTAATTTATCATTAAGAATAACTAAAACGGTATCGCAATTACGCTTCAACTCTTCAATACCTTTTTCAGCTTGTCTCATCTTTTTCTTGCCTTCAAAGGCAAAAGGAATGGTTACAATACCAACGGTAAGCACATCCATATCCTTTGCAATTTTTGCAATTACGGGTGCGGCTCCAGTTCCTGTGCCACCACCCATACCTGCGGTAACAAAGATCATTCGGGTATCATTACCAATCATTTCCCGAATTGCATCCTTGCTTTCAATCGCAGCATTTTCGCCCTTTTCTGGATTAGCTCCAGCTCCCAACCCTTCTGTTAGGTTAATACCTATCTGAAGCCTATTAGGAACAGGGCTATTTTTTAGTGCTTGAATATCGGTGTTACACACCACAAATTCCACATCTTTAATACCTTGATTAAACATATGGGTTACGGCATTACTACCACCGCCTCCAACACCAACTACCTTTATAATGGATTTGTGATGTTGGGGAATTTCAAAATTGTACATGTTGTCAGACATAATATTATAAATTTTGGTTTTACTTATTTTATTCTTTTTACTGGTAAATTAATACTCGCTATCGCTAGTATCATCAATTAATAATCCTTTTGTTTTAGCAATTATCTTTTGCATAAATGATTCAGAATCTGAGCTTGTTTTAGATCCAGCTTTAGTTGTTGATGTTTTGTCATATTCATTTTGGCGATCATCAATATCCATAAACCCAGATAATACAAGCCCAATTGCTGTAGCGTACATAGGTGATTTAATATCAGAAGCACTTTTACCTAAATGCTCGTTAGGATGGCCAATTCTAACATCAACACCCGTCATATATTCTACTAATTGCTTTATAGATTGAAGCTGCGCTCCTCCTCCTGTTAAAACGATTCCGCCAGCTAAATTGCCTTCATGTCCACTATTAATAATTTCTGCGTGTACATGTTCAATTATCTCTTCCATTCTAGCCTCGATAATATGTGCTAAGTTTTTTACAGAAATCTCTTTGGGAGGTCTATTTCGTAAACCTGGAATTGAAATTATTTCGTTAGGATTTGCTTGCTCTGCTATGGCTACACCAAACTTAGTTTTAAGCGATTCTGCCTGATTGTTTAGCACATGGCACCCCATCTTAATATCTGAAGTAAGGATATTTCCTCCAAAAGGAATTACAGCCGTATGGCGAATAATTCCATCATAAAAAATGGCTACATCGGTAGTGCCACCACCAATATCTACCAAGCAAACGCCTGCTTCTTTTTCTTCATCACTTAGTACCGACATGCTTGATGCAATAGGCTCTAATATCAAAAGATCTGTTTCTAACCCTGCGCGCTTAACACATTTATTAATGTTATTTATTGCATTTGTTTGAGCCGTTATAATATGAAAATCGGCTTCTAAACGAACACCCGACATGCCCACAGGCTCCTTAATGCCATCTTCATAATCAACAATATAATCTTGTGGCATTACGTGAATAATCTCGCTACCAGGTTTAATTACGGTTCTATATTGCTCCTCGGTTAATCGAAGAACATCTTCAACTGTAATTTCATCATCTGCTGTTTCTCTAGTAATTCCATTATGAGTAACCATACTGCTAATATGCTGCCCAGCAATACCTACATTTACTACCTTAATGTTGATGCCTGCATTTTCTTCAGCTTCAGCAATGGCTTGCTCAATGGCTCTGGTAGTTTTATCAATATTGATAACTATCCCACGGATTACCCCTTCAGAAACTGCTTTGCCAATTCCAAGGATTTCTAGTTTTCCGTATTCATTTTTACGGCCCACCATAGCACAAATTTTGGTTGTGCCAATGTCGAGACCTACTACTATTTTATCTGTGTCCATATCGTGATAATTTTGGGTTTATTCGCAAATAATTTGGTTTTTATACTTGAGGTTAACTCTACTGTAAGAATTCCATCCGTTTCGTGGTAGAATCTCATCGTAGAACAATCTCAACTTTCTAAATTTTGTTTCTATATCTTCAATTTTACCAAACTCTATATACTGTTTGGTTATTTGTGGGTAAAGAATAACTTCCCCATTTTTCTCTAGTTTAATCTGGGCAATTTGAGCCTTTAAAAAAGTATCGTTTACTATGTACTGAATCAATTTATATAAGTTAGCATACTCACCACTTGCTATATTTACTTGCTCTGAAAGGTCTTTTGAATTGCTTCCAGTAATGATAATTGTACGTTTACTGTATTTTCTATATACTGGCAATATGTGTCCGTCTTCTCCTATATAAGCATCAGGCCCGTTATAGCGAACCACTCGTGCCATTGGTTTTCTTAGTGCTACCGATACCATCATATTGCCCGAATGGTCAACAAAAATTTCGGCCGAATTTAAAAATGGCTCGTCAATTAATCTATTTTCAATCTCTCTCAGATTTAACTCCCCTATATGTGTACCTTCAATTATTTCACTACCATTTAAAGTGATTAATTGTAAAATATCTTCTTCATCAACAAAATGATTCTCTACTAGATTATCAATTGTGATTAAGATGTTATTACATACTTTACTCTTGCTTTCAACAGTTTCAAATGCTATCAACAATCCGCTTAAAACAAGCACCCCTGCTACCCACGATATGGTTTTTATATGATTACGCATGATCGTGATTGTTTATTAGCATAGATTTAATTTGGGGCACAATTCTATCAATATCACCAGCCCCTAATGTTGCTAGCACTTCGAAGTTTAGCTTTATAAGAGTTTCTATGATGTTTTCTTTAGCAATTACCTGCTTATCTGCCAACTCCATTTGATTTAAAATTAATGACGTATTTACACCTTCAATAGGCTTTTCACGTGCAGGATAAATTTCCATTAACAACACGCTATCTGCTTTATCTAAAGCAGAAGCAAACCCTGTAGAAAAATATTGTGTTCGGCTAAACAAATGAGGCTGAAAAATAACTGTTAATTTCTTATTTGGATATAAGGCTTTTGCAGAAGCAATAAATGCGTTTAGCTCTTCTGGATGATGTGCGTAATCATCTATATAAATTTTGTCAGGTGATTTAAAGATAAATTCGAACCTTCTTTTTACGCCTTTATAAGCAGCAACTCCTTCTTTTATTTTTTCAGGTTTAACACCTAACAGCAAAGCAGTTTTAATTGCTGCTAAGGCATTTTCAACATTATAAAATCCGGGAAGGCTAAGTTCTAAATCACTTATTACAGTGTTGCTATCTACATAATCAAATCCAAAAAAACCATCTCCTATTTTTAAATTCTCAGCTTTGGCATCTTTCCCTTCTAAACCATATTCTAAGCCAAAATCAATAGCTAGAGAATCGTTCGCCTTTTGTGAAATAAGCAGTTTGCCATCTTCCTTAAGTTTACCAATAAATTCAGCAAATGTATTTTTCAATTCAGCAGCATTGCCATAAATATCTAAATGGTCGGCATCTGTAGATGTTACCACAGCGATATCTGGTGATAGGTAAAGAAATGATCTATCAAACTCATCAGCCTCGATAACGGCAATAGCTTTATCCGTTTTGCCAATTACCAAATTGGAATTAAAATTGGTAGCAATTCCTCCAATAAAACCCGTAATATCAACTCCTGCAAAATAAAGCAAATGAGCTATCATAGATGATGTGGTTGTTTTACCGTGAGTGCCTGCCACTGCAACCGTAAAATAATTTCGGCTTATATCGCCCAAAACTTCGGCTCGTTTTTTAATTGCAAACTCTTTGCTCTTAAAGTAAGCTAGCTCTTTATGGCCTTTAGAAATAGCTGGAGTATAAATTACTAGTGTATTTTTCTGAGTTACATTGGTAGGAATATTTTCAACATCATCTTCAAAGTGGATTAAAACCCCTTCACTCACAAGATTATTTGTTAACTCAGAAGGAGTTTTATCATAGCCAATCACGTGATAACCTGTGGCATTAAACCAACGGGCAAGCGCACTCATACCGATGCCACCAACACCAATAAAATACACAATATCGTAGTTCAATTTCTTCATTTAGCTAATAACAGTACTTGTTTTAAAATCGATTCTGTTGCGTTAGGCTTACCCAACCTTAAAATATTTTTTTCAAGAATATCTTGTCTTTCCTCATTCTCTAATAACTCAAATGCTTTATCAACCAAGTCATTAATGGCGTTCTCATCTTTTATTAATTCAGCAGCATCTTTACTAACCAGTGCCATTGCATTTTTTGTTTGGTGATCTTCAGCCACATTAGGCGAAGGCACAAAAACAACTGCTTTACCCACTATACTAAGCTCTGAAACCGTGAGTGCGCCTGCCCTAGAAATAACAATATCTGCCGAAGCATACGCCTTATCCATTTCTTTAATAAACTCAATCAGTCGAATATTTTTAAGTTCAAATGGCTTTACTCTTTCTAGCATTTCTTTATAATAGAAGCTACCCGTTTGCCAAATTACTTGATAATTAGAAAGTAGCAACCTTTCGATATTTTGCATAATGGCTTCGTTTAAAGTGCGTGCACCTAAACTACCACCTACAACCAGTATGGTTTTTTTATCCTTATCTAAATCAAAATGAGCAAGAGATTTTTCTTTATCAATCCCTAATTTGATATTTGAACGAACAGGGTTTCCTGTTAATTCAATTTTAGTAGCATCAAAAAACTGCTCCATATTATCGTAAGCAACGCATATTTTGCTTGCTCTTTTGGCAACTGCTTTATTTGCTAAACCTGCGTAAGAATTTTGTTCTTGTAATACAATTGGCACACCCATAAAAGCTGCTGCCAACGTTATTGGGCTGCTTGCATACCCACCAAAGCCTACTACTATTTGTGGTTTAAATTTTCGAAGAATAAAAATTGACGACAAGAAACTGAAGATGACTTTCAAGGGGAATAGAAGGTTCTCCAGCGTCAAGCGTCTTTGAAATCCTGAAATATTTAAACCAATAATTTCATACCCAGCTTCTACAACCTTGGTCATTTCCATACGACCTTTAGCTCCAATAAATAAAATTTCAGAAGCAGGATATTGCTCCTTAATTTTATCTGCTACAGCCAACGCAGGAAAAATATGACCAGCAGTACCTCCACCGCTTAGTATTACTCGATATGATGTGTTATTTGTTTTAATAATTTTATTATTTACATCTAAATAGTTAGTTTTTTACAGTTTCCTCCGATAGCTATCGCAGGAATGACGGTTACTTTTAGTTTGTTTTAAATTTTACTACATTTTTAAATTGCCCTTTTGAGGGAGCAATACTTGCATCTACTTCTCCTCTACTTACACTTAAAATTATGCCCATTGATAACCCTGTAAATAAAAGAGAAGTGCCTCCCATGCTTAAAAACGGGAGAGGCAACCCTGTAATTGGCCCTAAGCCAACCACAACCCCCATATTAACCATAGCTTGAATAACCAAGGCAAATGATAAACCTGCTGAAAGTAATCCACCAAATGCACGTTCACTATTTGCAACGGCCTTCATCCCTCTAAACAAGAGAGCTAGGTATAATAGAACAATTAGAACCCCTCCAATCATTCCGTATTCTTCAATAATAATGGCATATACAAAATCAGAATAAGGGTGAGGCAGAAAATCCTTTTGATCGCTTTTACCTGGCCCCTTGCCCGTTATGCCTCCAGAGGCAATGGCAATTCTTGCCTGTTCTGCCTGGTAAGGCAAACTATCTTCACTTAAAAAAGCCTCTACCCTGCTTTTAGCTGTAGCGCCACGCTGGCCAACATTATAAGCAATTGAACCTGTAAGCACTCCAACTAAAACCAATAAACCTAAATATTTGAGTGGCACTCTTCCTATAAACATTATCAACATTACAGTTGCAAACAGCATAATGGCTGTAGAAAGGTCTGCCATGGCAATGAGCCCGCAGATGGTGCCACTCCATACCAACATGGGGATAAGTGTAGTCTTAAAATCTTCTATATTTTGTTGCTTTTTGGCAAGCATTGCTGCTATACCAGCTATTAATGAAAGTTTTGCTAAATCGGATGGTTGAAAAACTTGATTGATAACAGGGATGGTTATCCAACGAGATGCCTCATTTAAGCTTGTGCCTGCTAACCAAGTATAAATTAATAGTGGAATGGATAATATCATCCCGGCTTTAGCTAATGTTGAGTAATATCTATAATCAATATTATGAGCAACCCACATGGCACCAAGGCTAAGTATAATTAAAAGCGTATGTTTTAATAAATAATGCTCAGTGCTTTCCATATTGCGGTAAGCAAGTGCTCCTGTTGAGCTATATACCACAAATAGGCTTATTACACCCAGTAATATGGCGATGCTCCATATAATTGGATCGCCTTTAATGTTTTCGTTGAGCCAGTTTCTAACCTTATCCATTTACTTCAGATTTAAGTTCTAAAACAGCTTCTTTAAACAATTTACCTCTTTGGGCATAATTATCGAATAAATCGAAACTTGCACAAGCGGGCGACAGTAAAACCACATCATTTTTAGTAGCATTAGCTAGCGCCATACGAACGGCCATTTTTACATTTTGAGTTTGTGAAACATTGGAAACAATATGCCCGAATGATTTAATAAGTTTGGCGTTATCAACACCAAGACAAATCAAGGCTTTTACTTTTTCTTGTACCAGTTCTTCTATCAGTTTATAATTATTCCCTTTATCTTTCCCTCCGGCAATCCAAATAACATCATTACTGTAGCTTCCTAAGGCATAGTAAACCGCTTCTACATTAGTAGCTTTTGTATCATTTATAAACTCCACTCCATTAATGGTAGCAATAAACTCCATTCGGTTAGGTGCGTTTTTAAATGTTGGCAAATTTTCTAAAATTGCCTTTTCTGAAAGGCCATAATGCATAGTTGCTGTAATGGCCGCTAGCATGTTTAGCACATTATGCTCCCCTTTTAAAGGCCATAGTTTTTGAGAAATCACAAACTGTTTATCTTTAAGTTGAATGGCTAGCCCTTGGCTAGTTTTAAACCCTACAGTTTTATCCTTTTGCTTAAATCCTATGGGTGATAACCTTATCAGTTTACTTAAATGAATTACTTTTTGATGCAGTACTTCATCTTCTTCGAAATGAATTAAGCAATCTTGCGTTTGCATATTTTTTGCAATTCGCATTTTCGAATCAACGTATTTCTCGAAATTATAATTATACCTATCTAAATGATCTGGCGTAATGTTTAGAATAATGGCTATGGATGGTTTAAAAGATTTAATTCCATCTAACTGAAAACTGCTAATTTCAACCACATACACCTCTGCCTTATCATCGATAACTTGCCTTGCCAAGCTATGGCCTACATTACCAGCTAAGCCTGCATTTATGCCAGATTCTGTTAATAAATGATGAATTAATAAGGTGGTAGTAGTTTTTCCATTAGTTCCTGTAATGGCAATTATTGGTTTTGAAGTGTATTTATAGGCAAATTCTAGTTCATCAATTACTTCAATTTTTCTTCTTAATGCATCTTTAACAAAAGGCATTTTTTCTGAAATTCCCGGACTTTTAATAATTAAATCTGCTTCTTGTAATATTGAATCTGAGTGCCCATTCTCTTCAAACGAAATGTCGTTATCTACTAAATCTTTTTTGTAGTTTTCTTTAATTTCTCCAAAATCAGATACAAACACATCATAGCCCTTGCTTTTAGCAAGGAGGGCTGCTCCTACTCCACTTTCTCCGGCTCCTAGTATGATGATTTTGTTTGACATTATTATCTAATTTTTAATGTGGCTAATGTTAAAATGGCTAATAGTATTCCTATAATCCAAAACCTCGTTACAATCTTGGGTTCTGGTATTAGTTTCTTTTGAAAGTGGTGATGTAAAGGCGACATTAAAAATATCCGCCTTCCTTCGCCATATTTTTTCTTGGTGTATTTAAAATAGCCAACCTGCATTATTACAGATACATTTTCGATAAGGTAAATACCACATAATATTGGAATCAGCATTTCTTTACGAATTACCAATGCAAAAACTGCCACGATTCCACCTAATGCGAGGCTACCTGTATCGCCCATAAAAACTTGTGCTGGGTATGAGTTATACCAAAGAAATCCAACGGTAGCTCCTACCAAAGCCAAACTAAATACCATCAACTCACCTGAGTTGGGTATGTACATTATGTTTAAGTAATTGGAAAAATCAACTCGACCAGATACGTAGGCAAGCACACCCAGCGTAGCCACAATAATGGCGGTTGTACCTGCAGCTAAACCATCAACCCCATCGGTTATATTAGCACCATTTGAAACTGCCGTAATAATAAAGGTGGCAATTAGCACGTATATAATCCACGTATATTTATCATCAAATGGGTTTAGCAAACTATAATCGGCCTCATTTTGCTTAAAAAACGGGATGGTTGTTTTAGTTGATTTAACATCCTTATAAACGGGTTCTACATCTTCTAAAGTAATTTCTGTAGCTTGAGATTCTTCAAATTCACGAACAACAACATCATCATTAAAGTAGAGTGTTAAACCAACAATTAACCCTAAACCTACTTGGCCAATAATTTTAAATCGACCACTTAGTCCTTCTTTGTTCTTTTTAAATACTTTAATGTAATCATCTATAAAACCGATTGTTCCCATCCAAAGGGTGGTTACAAGTAATAATAATATATATACATTATCGAGGCGCGCAAAGAGTAAGGTTGGTAATACAATGGCTAAAATTATGATAAGGCCTCCCATGGTTGGTGTTCCTTTTTTCTCCATTTGCCCTTCTAAACCAAGATCGCGAATTGACTCGCCTACCTGCAATTTTTGAAGCAATTTAATAAGGTACTTACCAAAAATAACTGAGATAAGAATTGATAAAACCACGGCCATACCTGCCCTAAAGGAGATGTATTGAAACAACCCTGAGCCTGCAAAATCATATTTAGAATGTAAAAACTGGAATAAATGGTATAGCATAGATTCTATTTATTAGTTCTCCATTAGGTGTAACATTTCACGTAAAACTTTTCTATCATCAAAAGGCAATCGCTTGCCGTTAATTTCTTGGTAATCTTCGTGGCCTTTACCTGCCACTAATATTATATCGTTTGGCGAAGCCAATAAACAAGCTGTTTTAATGGCTTCTTCCCTGTTTACCAAAGCCACCACTTTTCGTTTATTACTTGCACCAACACCTTGCTTCATTTCTTCAATTATGGCATTGGCATCTTCAGTACGTGGATTATCAGAAGTAAAAATTACTTTATCGCTCATTTCAGAAGCGATTGAACCCATTAGTGGACGTTTAGCTTTATCTCTATCGCCTCCACAACCCACTACGGTAATTACCGATTCATTTCCTGTTCGTAAGCCAGAAATAGTTTGAAGTACATTTTTAAGTGCATCGGGTGTATGAGCATAATCAACTAATGCTGTAATTTTTGCTTGGTTAGGCACTACTTCCATTCTGCCAGGCACAGGATCAATATTTGATAAAACTGTGAGTACATCTTCGGGCTGCTCGCCCATTAATACGGCAGTACCATACACAGATAAAATATTATATGCATTAAAATCGCCAAAAAGCTTAAACCAAATCGAACGGTTATCAATGGTCATTTCTAATCCACTTAAGCTATTCGAAATTATTTTTCCTTTAAACTCACTTGCACTTTTTAACGAATAGGTGCTCTTCGATGCTTTTGTATTTTGAAGCATTATTCTGCCTCGTTTATCATCGGTGTTTACCAATGCAAAAGCAGATTTGGGTAATCCATCAAACAACGCTTTTTTTGCTGCGATGTATGCATCAAATGTTTTATGGTAATCTAAATGATCGTGCGAAATATTCGTAAATAGAGCACCTGCATATTCAAACCCAGCCACTCTTTTTTGATCCAGTGCGTGCGAGCTCACCTCCATAAAACAATGTGTACAACCTTGTTTTAGCATTTCGCTTAAATTTTCATTTAACTGAAGCGCATCGCCTGTGGTATGGGTAGCTTTTAAAACGGTTTCACCTATTCGATTTTCAATCGTTGAAAGCAAGCCTGATTTATACCCAAGTTGGGTAAATAAGTTAAATAATAAAGTAGCTACTGTTGTTTTGCCATTGGTGCCGGTAACCCCAATCAATTTTAACTTTTTAGAAGGATTATTATAATAGTTGGCAGCCATTATGCTTAACGCATGGGCGCTATCATTTACCTCAACATAGGTTACGTTCTCTTCTAATATTTCAGGTAAAACCTCACATATTATTACCGATGCACCTTGCTCAATTGTTTTAGCAATGTAATTGTGGCCATCAACTTTAGTGCCTTTTACAGCAACAAAAGCATCATTCTCTTTCACCTTTCTCGAATCGAAGCATAGGGCGTTAAAGCCAACACCTGTTGAACCAGACACTGCCTTTAGCGAAACATTATATAATATGTTATTTAGTTTTTTCACTATCCTAATTCTATATATATGATATCACCTTTACTTGCTCTTCTACCCGCTATAATTGATTGCTTTTTAACTCGGCCTTCACCTGAAATGTTTACCCTGAAACCATTCGTTTCTAACACATAAAGTGCATCTCTCAGCGTCATACCAACTACATTGGGAGTTAATCCTTGTTTTATAGCATTTTGCTTCCAATCGATAGAGTTATCTTTAATTTTCGCTCTTACCCAAGGGGCATCTTCAACGGCATGATTTGATATGCCGATTTTATTACAGATGGTAATTAGATCTGTTTGAAAACCTGCTTGAATAACAGGGAAAATGCCATATTCGCTTGTAAATTCACTTGGCAAAACTGTATGCATATCAATATTTTTTGCATACACCTGGTCAGCTATTTCTTTAAAAACGGGTGCTGCAACATTGCTTCCGTACTGATAAAATCCTCTTGGGTTTTCGATAACTACTATAATGCTGAATTGCGGATTATCTGCCGGGAAATAGCCTGCGAAGGACGTCATATATTGTTTTTGGTATTTCCCGTTTTTTAATGTTTGAGCCGTACCTGTTTTTCCTGCTATTTTATAGTCAGTATCGCTAATATTACTGGCAGTTCCTCTTTCTACCACTCCCTCTAGCAATTCTTTAATTTGAGAGAGCGTTTCATCAGAGCAAATTTTCTTATTAATTACCGTAGTATTAAAAATATTAATCTCTTTTTCTGCTTTTGTTATACGCTTAATAATCATGGGTTTTACCATTATTCCATTATTAGCCACCGCATTAAACATTGTTAATGTATGTAAGGGAGTCAACTCCAGACCGTATCCATGGGCCATCCAAGGCAAGGTAATTCCACTCCAATCTTCTGGTTTTTTAACTTTAGGAACGCCCTCTCCAACCATTTGAAAACCCATGGCCTTGGTTAATCCATAATCAACTAAATGATCATAGAATTTTTGAGGTTTTAAACCGTAATGCTCGTTTGCTAATTTGGCCATTGCAATATTAGAAGATTGCTCAAAGGCTTCTTTTACTGTAATCTTCCCATAACCACCTTCCACATGGTCTTTAACAGATTGTTCATAAAACTGCTCAACACCATCTCCAGTATCTATAGAATCGGTTAATTTTAAGTTGGTATCTTCTAAGAGAGCCAACATGGTAACCAATTTAAATGTTGAGCCCGGCTCTCTTAAACCATGGCTACCAACCGCATAATTATATCTTTCAGAATACGTGCCGTTTTTATTCTTACTTAAATTAGCAATGGCTTTAATATGGCCTGTAGCTACTTCCATTACTACCACCGTACCATAATCGGCTTTATGGCGAGCAAGTGCTTGCAATAAAGATGATTCAGAAATATCTTGTAAATTGATGTCGATCGTGGTTTCCAAATCGTAACCATCCACTGGTCTAACTTCAGATGCATCCGGAATCGGACGCCATTTTCCACCTACCGTTTTGCGGTACAATGCCTTACCATCTGACCCCGCAAGGTTTTTATTAAAAGAGTATTCTAATCCTGCGCCTCTCCCATTTTCATTTATATAACCGATTGATCGTTGGCTTAGGTAACCGAAAGGCTTAAACCTTTTATCAACTTTAGTAAAAAGAACGCCCCCACCCATTCTTCCTTCTCTGAAAATAGGCCAGGTTTCCATCTCCTTTTTTTCTTGATAATCAATCAATTCACGATTGAGTAAAACATACCTTCTGCCCGATTTACGGGCATCAAGAATGCGTTGTTTATAAATTGCTTTTGAGTTGTCTTTATAAAAAGATGAAAGTTTGTAAGCAAGTGAATCAAGCCCTTCACTTATCATTTTATCAGTTGGCCGTGACGGATCAAGTGCTAATTTGTAAAATGGAATTGATGTGGCCAATAAACTGCCATTATCAGAAACAATGTTTCCTCTGGTAGCAGGCACAGAACGGTATTCTAAACCAATTTCTGCCGCAAGCGATCGCCATTTCTCGCCTTCTACAAATTGGATTACACCAATTTTATAAACGATAGCTACGCCAAACAAAAGCATGGCTAAAAACGCAAACCTAACTCTGAGCAATATGGAATTTTTTATATTCACTCGGCAGGCATATTAAGTTTATAAGGAGGATCTTTGCTTTCAACAAGCCCAAGAGGTTTTACTCGTTTTTGCACTTCCGACTGCAAACGCGAATACATATATTGCGCTTTAAGTGTAGTATAGTGTGCTCTTAAATCTTCAACTTCTGTTTCTAGCTTATTAATATTTCGAGCATTTTTATCGGCATAATGATTATAACCAATGTAGAAAATGATTAATACAATTGTAAAAAGCACATTGGGTAAATACTTTAATGGCAACCCATCTTCAAAAAACCGATCGACACGAACAAGCCTCTCCATAATACTAAAGAGGTTTTTTCTGCTGCCTTGTGGCTTCTTAAAAGTGTTTTTTGCCATTTAAATTTTCTCTGCTATTCTTAGCTTAGCACTGCGTGCTCTATTATTTAATTTTATTTCTTCATCCGAAGCCACTACTGGCTTTCGAGTTACTGGGTTTAATGGCCGAATCATATTGCCATAAAAATCTTTTTCAACTTCTCCTGTAAACTTTCCTTTTGAAAAGAAATTTTTAACAGGCCTGTCTTCTAAAGAGTGGTAACTCATTACCACAAACCGCCCCCCTGGCTTTAACACTTCTGAAGCTTGCTCAATCATTTCTTCTAATGCACTCATTTCATCGTTAACCACAATGCGCAATGCCTGAAAAACCTGTGCAAAGTATTTAAACTGCTTACCACGTTTTGCATAACGCTCAAGAATTGACTTTAACTCTTCAACAGTTTTAATTCTACCTTTTACCCGTTCTGAAACAATAGCAGCAGCAAGGGTTTTAGAATTTCTAACTTCGCCATACCTACTTAACAGGTTAATTAGCTCTTTTTCTGAATACTCATTAATAATCTCTTCAGCAGTTAACTCACTATTTTGATCCATTCGCATATCTAATGCGGCATCAAAACGGGTTGAAAATCCTCTTTCAGGTACGTCAATTTGGTGTGATGAGATTCCTAAATCAGCTAAAATGCCATCTACTTTAGTAACGCCATACAAGCGTAAATACTTTTTAAGATGTCTAAAATTGGCATTTACAAACTCAAACTGAGTGCTATCAATAGTTTCAGATTCTGCCTTGGCATCATCGTCTTGATCAAACCCGTACAACTTACCGTTTGTAAGAAGTTTTAATATTTCTTTACTGTGGCCTCCACCCCCAAAGGTTAAGTCCACATAAATTCCATCTGGATTTATTGCCAAACCATCTATGCATTCTTGTAGCATTACAGGTTTGTGATACACATTTGTAGGATTACTCACGTTTAGATAGATGCTTCTGCGCAAGAATGGCCATTTCGGCAGGATCCTCAATTAAGAAGTCTTTATACACTTCCGGATCCCAAATTTCCATCTTACTCCCCATGCCAACTATAACTACCTCTTTATTGAGCTTTGCATATTGAATCATCATCTTAGGTATTAGAAAACGTCCTGCATTATCTAACTCAACCGTAGCACTGCCTCTGAAAAAATTTCGCTGAAGTTTTCTTACTTCAGGGTCAAATTCATCCAACCCAGCAATTTTCGAGTAAACCTTTTTATACTCACTCAAAGGGTACAGCTCTAAGCAGGGCTCTAGCCCTAACTTTATATATAATTCTGTTGACGAAGATTCAGGCAAAGCGGTTTTCATCCGCGATGGTAGTACTAACCTACCTTTCGCATCGAGTTTACCTGTATATTCACTTGTAAAAAAAGCCATCTGTTTTCCCCTTGAAAGCTTGATAATTAAACAAACTTAAGAAAATAAATGACACAATCAACCATTTTATGACACAATCTCCCACTTTTTTACATTTTTTAATAAAATGGGCTTTATAGATCTATTTCCAACTGTTTGAAAATTAGTATTTTAAATAATATTGATGAATTTGCTTATACACTGCACATCAGCTACATAAATTGCAACAATATCCTTGAAATAAAATGGGTGGGAGAATGTGGGAAGAAGATATATGCATTATCCAATTTCTAGTATCTCATTGTATGAGTCACTAAAAAAGTTTTTACTTTTCAATAAGTTTGTTGGGGAGGCTGAATGAGTAATTGTTCCGTTCTCGAGGATATAAACACGATTTGCTAAAAAAGCATCCTTAACGCTGTGGGTAACAATTAATATTCCAAAACTCGATTTTAATTTCTTAAGTAGATTAAAAACAAAATTTTTAGTATTTCTATCCATTGCTGATGTTGGCTCATCCAAAAGTAATAACTGAGGATTTTGAAATAATGCACGCGCCA
>CAZQWZ010000028.1:0-18842 GCA_964596935.1 uncultured Roseivirgaceae bacterium | reverse complement strand
GTCATATCTAAAATATCAGAGATGGATTTGCCTTTAAAACGCACTTCTAACGTTTCTCGATTATAGCGTTTGCCTTTACAGGTTTCGCAATGTACGTGCACATCAGGCAAAAAGTCCATTTCTATTAATCTCATTCCAGCTCCTTGGCAAGTTTCGCAACGCCCACTCTTTACATTAAACGAAAATCTGCCTGGTTTATAGCCTCTTATTTTTGCTTCTGGCAGTGATGAAAATAGCGTACGAACATCGGCAAAAACACCCGTATAAGTAGCAGGGTTTGAGCGTGGCGTACGCCCAATAGGCGATTGATTAACTTCTATTACTTTATCGATGTGTTCTAAACCCGAAATGGATGAATGCTCCATTGCCACTCGTTTAGAACGGTAAAAATGAGTGCTTAATAATGGATATAGCGTATCGTGAATAAGGGTTGATTTGCCAGAACCTGAAACACCAGTAACGCAAAGCATTTGCCCCAATGGAAACTCAACAGTAATGTTTTTTAAGTTATTGCCTTTCGCTCCTTTTAAAATTAGCGAATTTCCAGTACCCAATCTCCTCTTTTTAGGTACTTCAATTCGCACCTTATTTGCTAAATATTTGGAGGTAAGCGTTCCATTTTTTAGAAACTCTTTTGGGGTGCCGCTTCCAACAATTACACCTCCATGCCTGCCAGCTCCAGGGCCAATATCTATTATATAATCAGATTCGAGCATCATTTCCTTATCGTGCTCAACAATCAGCACTGTATTGCCAATGTCTCTTAAATCTTTAAGTGCCTGAATTAATTTAACATTATCTCGCTGGTGCAAGCCTATACTTGGTTCATCCAAAATATACATTACTCCAATTAGTTGAGTGCCTATTTGGGTTGCCAACCTAATTCGTTGTGCTTCACCCCCCGAAAGTGTTCTTAAAGGTCGGTTCAAACTTAAATAGTCAAGTCCAACGTTTTCTAAAAAGCCCAATCTCTTACGAATTTCCTTTAAAATTTCAGCAGCAATTCTATTTTGTTTATCATTTAAGCGAGACTCTACATCGGTAAACCACACTTTAAGCTTACCGATATCTAATCGTGCTAAATCAGCAATATTGGTATCAGCAATTTTAAAATGGAGCGATTCTTTTCTTAGCCTTGCCCCTTTGCATTCTGAGCATTCCTTAATAATGGTAAAATCTTTAAGCCACTTTTGGATATTATCAGAGCCACCCTCTTTTTGCTTTTGCATAAATTGAATAATACCCTCAAACTTGGTATTCCAATCTGTGCCTGGGTACTTCTTCGATTTTACAGCAATTGGCTGATTATCACCATGTAATAATACATCAAGTGCCTCATCGCTTAAGTCTTTTATTGGCGTGGTAATATTAAACTTATAGCGTTTTAAAATGGCTTCAATTTTTTTAAATATCCATATATCCCTATAAGCTCCTAAAGGTGCAATACCTCCACGGCTTATGCTTAAAGTAGTATCAGGGATAATGGTTTCTTTGGTTATTTCATCTACCGTGCCTAGCCCGTGGCAAGTTGGGCAAGCGCCATAGGGTGAGTTAAATGAAAAAGAATTTGGAGCAGGTTCATCATACGATAATCCCGTTTCGGGATCCATTAAATGTTTAGAGAAATGATGAATTTCGCCTGCTTCATCCAATGCCATCATTAAACCTTGGCCTTCTTTTAATGCGGCCTGAATCGACCTAGTTGTTCGCAATTGATCTTTCTTATTAACAATAATTCGATCAACAACCACTTCTACATCGTGCGTTTTATAACGATCGAGTTGCATTTTAGGCACAAGCTCTTGCAGGTCGCCATCAACACGAACACGTGTGTAGCCACTTTTACGAATTTGAACAAATAGCTCACGATAATGCCCTTTTCTGCCTTTTACAAGGGGTGCTAATAGCACTAATTTCTGACCTTCAAAATGGTTAAGCAAGTGTCGTTCTATTTGCTCCTCCGTTTGCTTTACCATCTTTTTGCCTGTAATGTAGGAGTAGGCTTCTCCAGCACGGGCAAAGAGTAATCGTAAAAAATCATAGACTTCAGTAACAGTACCTACGGTAGATCTTGGATTGCGAGAAGTTGTTTTTTGCTCGATAGAAATAACTGGACTTAGTCCGTTGATTTTATCAACATCTGGGCGTTCCATATTGCCAATAAAAGCTCGTGCATAGGCCGAAAAGCTTTCCATATACCTGCGTTGCCCTTCGGCATAAATGGTATCGAATGCTAAAGATGACTTACCACTACCGCTGATACCCGTAATTACCACCAATTTATTTCGCGGAAAACTAACATCTATGTTTTTGAGGTTATGCTCGCGTGCTCCAAGCACTTCAACTTGATCGTAACCTGTTATATCTTGCGTATTTTTTTTGATAGCAGTAGATTTTAAGGGTGCAAAAATACAAAGCTTAATGGTTATTCCGACTATTGAATTAAAAGCTGTCGAATATTAGTTTATAAGATTCTCCTTAGAAATCATATCTGAATGAATTTCAAAGTTAAAACAGTACTACGAAGTATATTTTTTAACAATTCTTCCTAACTCATCCATCGTAGAAGCAACTTCTAAAACTCCAAGCTCAAGCATTTTTTCTGCGTGCCCAGGTAAAATATGTGATGCACCTGCAAAGCCTATCACTTGTAAATTTGCTGCTAATGCAGCTTTAGCACCCGTTAAGCTATCTTCCACAACTATTAATTCAATGTTAGTTAAACCTAATTCTTTTACCGCCAAATTATACACATCAGGAGCCGGTTTTGGGTTAGCAACTGATTCGGATGAGAAGATGTGACCAGTAAAGTAATGGTCAATATTCGTTTGTTCAATTTCTTCTTTCACCTGCCAAATAGCTGAATTTGAAACAATTGACATTGGAATATTAATTGATTGCAACATTGCTTCAACTCCTTTAATAGCTTCCACTTTCGCTACAATTTGTTGTTCTAATTTGTCAATAAATTCATCTTTTTCCTCTCCTTGTAATGATGTACCAAAATAGGTATTTAAAATGGCTGAAAAAGTAGAACCGGAAAGGTTGTGCAAATAATACTCAAATTCAATATCAGCTCCTCTTTTGGTCATGGCCTCCACCATAACTTGGGCTGCTGTAATTTCGGTGTCCACTAAAACACCATCACAATCGAATAGAATGTGTTTAATCATAATTATATAAGAATTTATTTAGGGAGCTTAATACTATACTTTTTGCCAGGGGCAATCGTTAGCCTATCTTTTCGCAACCATGGGTTATAACGCTTTAGTTGCCTGTAGCTAATAGAGTGTTGCTGAGCCCAATCAATTAAACTAGGAATGGATTCGCTTACTTCAACTTCATACGTTTTATAAGGTGCATATAATTCTGAAGGAATTACACTAAAACCATATTGTTCTGGCGAAGTAAGAATTAGCTTGGCAGCTACTATCCTAAAAATATACCTAGCTGTTTCTTCGTTTAATAAAAGGGAATAATAGTCTCGTTCCTTTTGATGCTCCATAGCCCTAATCATACCTGAAACACCTCTATTATAGGAAGCAGCAGCTAAGGTCCAATTACCAAATTTAGCATACGAATGCTTTAAGTATTTTACAGCTGCTTGCGTTGCTTTTAATGGATCGTAACGCTCATCAACTTCAGCCGTAATTTCTAACCCTTGCTCTTTGCCCGAAGCTTTTAAAAATTGCCAAAAACCAACCGCATTTCTTGGTGAGGTATCGTTTTTAAAATTGGTTTCTATCGCTACCAAATATTTAAAATCATCAGGTATGCCTGCCTTTACTAGCTCTTTTTCTATCATTGGCAACCACCTATTAGCACGTTTTATCATTAAAATAGTATTGGTATGCCAATAGGTATTTATGTGTATCTCTCTATCCATTCTCTCCCTCACATCAGGATCTGATAAAGGCATTGGCTCGCCTGCAAAATCTAATTTATTGGGTAAAGAAATAAATCGAGCATTCTCAAATGTATCATCTTCAATAACTTTATATGCAGGCTTTATCTCTTGGTCAGATTCCTTTTGATATACGGAATACCAAGAACCAATTGCAGAGATTGTTACTAAAACTATAACAATTAAGGATATGGTTTTTAATTTATTAAGCATTAGAAATTAGGAGAAAGCATGTATTCAGAATAAAAATCATCAACCACTTTTACTGCCTCAGATGGTGTTTCTACAATATGAAATAACGCCATATCATCAGGGCTAATGTTATGGTATTTTTTAAGAAGCACTTCCTTAATCCAATCAACCAATCCTGTCCAAAAATCTCTACCCACCAATACAATGGGGAAAGCTCCAATTTTTTTAGTTTGAATTAATGTAAGTGCTTCAAACAATTCATCTAAAGTGCCAAAACCTCCTGGCATTACAATAAAGCCTTGCGAGTATTTTACAAACATTACTTTACGGACAAAAAAGTAATCAAAATCGATCATTTTATCCGAATCAATATAAATATTATTATGCTGCTCGAAAGGTAATTCTATATTTAAGCCTACTGATTTTCCTCCTTCGGAGTGGGCTCCTTTATTACCAGCCTCCATTATACCTGGGCCACCACCGGTAATTACACCATAACCATGCCTTACTAATTTGGCGCCAATTTCTACCGCCTTTTTATATTCAGCATCATTTTCTGGAGTTCGAGCTGAGCCAAAAATTGAAACACAAGGGCCAATTTTATCAAGTTTTTCAAATCCCTCCACAAACTCCGACATTACTTTAAAAATCATCCACGAGTTTTGCGATTTAAGCTCACTCCAATCTTTATTTTGAAATGCCTCCCTTATCTTTTTCTCATCTTCTTTCGAAATATTATTCTTTTTCTTTGTCATATTTAAAAATTAAAAGCCATCAAATCTAGTATATAAGGGCATCAATCGGAGGGCAAAAACCAAATAGTTATGATAAAGAAAAATTGCTTCTAAAATTTCAATAAAAAGGCCAGTAATTAATCGAGCAAATCATTTAAAGCCATAGAAAGACTTGGGAAGTCAAACTGGAATCTAGCTTTCTCTGTCTTGGTTGTAGATACATTTACTCCTGTTAATAACATTTCGGACATATCGCCTAACATTAATCTTAGAGCAAATGAAGGCACATTTGGTACTATGATTTTGCGATTAACGGCAGAGGCTAGTTGATAGGTAAATTCTTTATTAGAAACTATTTGAGGGGCAACTGCATTATAAGCTCCTTGCCATTTTTTCTCTATCGCAAATAAAAACATCGTGCATAAATCATCTATATGAATCCAAGGCATTAACTGGCTGCCCAAACCCAATGGAGAACCCACACCCCATTTTATTGGCGCAACCATTTTTGATATGGCTCCGCCATTATTGCTCAACACAACTCCTAATCTTAATATGGCAACATTTGTATCGCAAACTGAAATAGCATTTTCCCATTGCTTGCACACATTAGCTAAAAAATCATTTCCTGCTTCTAAAGTTTCATCAACTAAACTATCCCCCATACTTATTCCATAATAACCAACTGCAGAAGCAGAAATTACACTTTTGATGCTCCCATTTGATGCTTTAACCATTTCGGAAACCATTTGGCTACTCTTTACTCTACTTTCTAAAATTTGTTGTTTCCTTTTAGTCGTCCATCGGCCTTCTGCTACGTTAGCACCTGCTAAATGAATAATATAACTAACTCCTTCAATTGCTTCTTTATCCCAATAGCCTGTGGCTAAATCCCAAATAAAGCATAAAGCAGTCTCCTCTGGATTACACTTTCTAGAAATATGATTAACTCGATACCCCTTTTCAATTAGATATTGAGTTAATCGAGTGCCAACTAAGCCACTTCCTCCAGTTATAAGTACAGTTTCTTGCATCTGTTTAATTTATGTGTTCAATTTGAATATTGGCATAGTATTAGTAACACCAATCGAAATTAAACATATTAACAAACTTGTTAAAATGAAAATTCAAAGAATTATAATAATCGCACTGCTTATTAGCAGCTTTAGCATAACATTATTGGCACAAGATTATGCAATTAGCAAGAAAGCACTGAGGATAAATAACACTAAATACAATGGGTTTTCAATTAAAGTTAATGGCCCACTAGATAAAGTTACTGAGCAAATGTATTCGTATTTAAAAGCCACTTCTAAAATTAGAAGAAAGCGAAACTACTATTCTATCTCGGAGTTTAAAATGGATAAAATACAATTGGATAGCACGGTTATTTATTTAAGAATAGATGAAAAAGAATCTGTTAGCCAAGTTTGGTTAGCAATTAAAACTGCTGACCTTGAAGAGGAAAGAATAACCGAAATTGAAGATGAACTAAAAGAAGAGTTGGTTTTAATGGCGCGTAGCTATTATGTGCACGAGCAAGAAATAAAAATTAAACAAGCCGAAGCCGCTGCTCAAGTAATTAGCAAAAAACAACAATCTTTAATTAACCAAAACCTATCTCTAAAAGCAGATTTTGAATCTGCTGAGCAACGAAAAATTGAATTAGATGCCCTCCTCGAATCTAATAGTTTAATGATAGCTAGCCTTAAACAACAGCTGATTGATAATAAATTTAATCAAGACTCCACTTATTTAGATTTGCAAAAAGTAAATAGGGTTATTGAAGGACAAAAACAGAAGTTGAAAGAGATAGAGTAGTTATTCAATTTAACCGTCATTGCGAGAGTTGAGTTTTATAAAAAACCAGCGCAGTGGAATGACATTTTTTAGTGCCGTCATTGCGAAGTGTTAAGTTAAGCATGCTTTAGCCAAACCAAGTCTCGTTCTTTTTGCTTTATACATCTTTAAAAAACACTTCCTTAGCTATAGCTAGGGGCATATTTTTTAAATCGTCTAAAACAAAAATAACTTCCACTTATACGACACAGCACACTTAACTTAACAATAGCTCATAAATTTTATCTGAAGTCCAAGTTGCGTTTGTAGTAATTGCACCTGATATAACTTCATTTTCAGATTCTACAGGAGCAATAGGAGCTACTGTATCTTCGGTACAAGCCGAAAAAGTTGCTAAGCCTGCAAGAGTAATTAATGTAAATAAATTTTTCATTTGTTTGTTTCGTTTTTAAATTCAATGCAAAGATTTACATTAGATGTTAACAAGGTTGTAGATTTGGTTTCCCATATTGTGAAATTTAGAAACCTTATGTTAAGCCATTGTAAAGAACTCTTAGGCTCATGCAATTCTAATAGAAATGATAAAAGCACTCAATAGATATTTAGAAAAGCACTCCAATAAACGTTTTTACTATTTATTAGTGTCAATGGTGGTATTCATACTACTTCCCCCATTCACTCTGCACTTCACTTTTAGCCCACTAATTATTTACGGATCGGTTTCTTTTGTAATAATTAGCTGTGTAGTAATATTGAGTGATAGTGCAAAAAGGTTAACCTTAGGTTCAGGATTATTGATTCTTTCATTAGCCTTTACCTGGTTTACCCTTAGCCCAGTACTTGATGAAATTATTAGTATAAAGATCATACGTTCGGTACTTTTATTTACCCTTTTTATAAGCACTGTTTTTAAAACACTAGGCGTTATTTTAAAATTAAAAAAGGTAGATGCACAAGTAATTGCAGGTTCTATTGGGGCTTACCTTTTACTGGGTCTTTCGGGTGCTATGCTTTTTGAGTTAATTGATATGATTTATCCTGCCTCTTTTGAGCATAGTTTTAATTATGGAGGTGGTTACGATATGGTATATTTTAGTTTTGTAACCTTATCAACTTTAGGTTATGGAGATATAACACCCCACACTCCACAAGGGCAAGCTGTGGCAATTTCTTTATCAATTGCTGGGCAATTATATTTAGCTATATTAATGGCAATGTTAGTAGGTAAATTTTTAAAAGATTCAGAAAATTAATGCCAAGCGAAAGATTTCTCAAATTAAAACAAGTAAAAAAGCGCACATTTTTAAAAATGGCATATAAGGAGTTTGCCCTCCACTCTTACGAAGGAGCCTCCATTACAAGGTTAGTTTCAGATTTAAAAATGGCCAAAGGAAGCGTTTATCAATACTTTGATAACAAAGAGGATATGTACCTCTATTTGGTTGAGCATGCTTACTCCCAATTAAACACCCTATTAACCAAAGCCTGCCCTCCTGCAAATTCTTCTAAAGAATTTGATGCTTGGTATAAAAATTATCTTTTAGTTTATACCAAATTTTTTTGTGCTATACCCTCGTACGCATTTTTAATTATTAGAAACAAAATTGAGTTGGTTGGTAAGGGCAGTAGTAATAAAAAATTGATTACTCAAATGATAGTTGATTCTTCAAACAATACGCTTTCAAAAGAAACCATCTACTTTTTAGATACATTGCCCATCACTGTTTTTAACTACATTGTAGCGTTAGAAAAAGTGGATATAAAAGAACTTGTAGAAACGGGTAATAGTTTAGATATCTCAAGTGATAAATTACTATATCTTTGCGAAGCATTTTTTAACAACAACTAATTATGAGTGTACATTTATCAGCAGAAAAAGGAGACGTAGCCGAAACTGTTTTATTACCTGGCGATCCTTTAAGAGCCAAAGTTATTGCAGACAATTTACTAGAAAATACCGTTTGCTATAATAATGTACGTGGCATGCTAGGCTATACTGGCACTTATAAAGGCAAAAAAGTATCGGTTCAAGGTACAGGTATGGGCATGCCTTCGTTGGCTATTTATGTAAATGAGTTAATACAATTAGGTGCTAAAAATTTAATTAGGGTTGGCACATGTGGTGCTTACCAAAAGCACCTAAACATTGGAGATGTAATTATTGCCATTTCTGCATCCTCTGATTCAAATATTATTAACCAAGCATTTCCTAATGCTAATTTTGCCCCCACGGCAAGTTTCTCGTTGCTTCAAAAAGCGTATCAGTCTGCCATAGATAAAAAATTAGAAGTGTACGTTGGCCCAATTTTTTCGAGTGATATTTTTTACCAAGATGATGCCGACCATTATAAAAAATGGGCTGAATATGGAATATTAGCAGTTGAAATGGAATCAGCAGCGCTATACGCAATTGCGGCAAAACACAAATGCGAAGCATTATCCATTTTAACGGTTAGCGATAGTTTAGTTACTGGCGAAGTTGCTTCTACTAAAGACCGTGAGCAAAATTTTCTTAAAATGGCAGAGCTTGCCT
This sequence comes from uncultured Roseivirgaceae bacterium, assembly GCA_964596935.1. Lineage (GTDB taxonomy): Bacteria > Bacteroidota > Bacteroidia > Cytophagales > Cyclobacteriaceae > JAKISE01. The sequence continues at coordinate 9,679 of CAZQWZ010000028.1, read as the reverse complement.
TAGAGCAGGCTTAAAACCCACCCTTTCTTCTTCTTAATTGAATAATTAATGCCAAAATAAAAATAGTCGGCATGCAGAGTATTATTTCAATTAATCCCTATCTTTATGATGCACAGTAATTAAGGTAGCGTGAAGACAAAAAATCAAATAAATTGCATAAAAAAAGCCTTCCTATTATGGAAGACTTTTAATGTGGTGATAGGTGGGCTCGAACCACCGACTCACGGATTTTCAGTCCGATGCTCTACCAACTGAGCTATATCACCCTCATTTGGAGGCACAAAGATAAAAGAAAAAAGAAAGTTGCCAACAGTAAAGAAATAAATTTCTTTTGAAATAAAAAAAGTATGCAATATCTACAACAAATACTATTCGTTCTGGTGCTGGCAGTAGCATCCTATTTCCTGCTAAAACGAGTAAGTTTTATCAAAAAAGGCATAAATCTAGGTAAACCACTAGATCGAACTAATAACAAATTAGCAAGGTGGAAGGCCGTATTATTAGTGGCCTTTGGGCAAAAAAAAATGTTTAAAAAGCCACTGCCTGCCATTTTGCATTTATTTGTGTATGTGGGGTTCTTAATTATTAACCTCGAAGTACTTGAATTTATAATTGATGGGATTGCAGGCACGCATCGAATTTTTGCCCCATACTTAGGTGGTTTCTACTCCATCTTAATGAATTTCTTTGAGTTTTTGGCTGTGGCAGTTCTTACTGCTTGTGTTATTTTCTTAATTAGAAGAAATGTAATTAAAGTACCAAGGTTTCATAAACCAGAAATGGGTAAATGGCCAACATTAGATGCCAACCTAATACTGTTTACAGAAGTTATTCTAATGCTTGCCGTTTTAAATATGAACGCAACCGACCAAGTATTACAAGCCAAAGGAGCCGAGCATTATGTACAAACAGGCACCTTGTTTTTCAGCTCCTTTTTTATGCCCTTATTTCAAAATCTTGAAATTGGCACTTTAATAGTTTTCGAAAGAGCCTTTTGGTGGTTTCACATCATAGGTATTTTAGGCTTTGCCGTATATGTTACCTATTCTAAACATCTACATATTTTTCTTGCCTTCCCTAACACCTATTTCTCCAATTTAAACCCAATGGGGCAAATAGAAAATATGGATAGCGTTACCAACGAAGTTAAACTTATGTTGGGCATGCCTACAGAAACAGATGCAAGTGCACCTCCTGCAGAAGTAGGCAGATTTGGAGCAAAAGATGTAAACGATCTAACTTGGAAAAGCTTAATGGATTCGTTTACTTGTACCGAATGTGGTAGATGCACAGCCGAATGCCCTGCCAACCAAACAGGTAAAAAACTATCGCCTAGGGCCATTATGATGGCTACGCGTGATAGAGTTGAAGAAGTGCTTACCAATGATAAAGGCTTAGAGAACGGCAAATTTTTACTTAATGATTTTATCACTAAAGAAGAAATAAACGCTTGCACTTCGTGTAATGCGTGTGTAGAAGCTTGCCCTGTTTTAATAGATCCTTTATCAATCATACTTGAATTAAGGCGTTTTATTTCTATGGAAGAAAGCGGCTCACCTGCTACTTGGAACTCGATGTTCTCTAACATAGAAACCAATTTTGCACCTTGGAAGTTTGCCCCAACCGATAGGTTCAACTGGGCTGATGATTTAAAAAATGAGAATTTATGAATTCAGAATTACGGTTTAAGAATTATCAAAACCAAAATAGAGATGAAAGAAGAACTGAAAAGAAGAACAAAGAATTTTGCCATAGATAATTTTAGATTATGCAGAGGCCTACCCAATGAATTTATTGATTATAAAAGGCAATTAATCCGTTGTTCAAATTCGGTTGGAGCGAATTATCGTGCAGCTTGTAGAGCAAAGTCAACCAAAGATTTCATAAATAAGCTTAAAATTGTTGAAGAGGAATTAGATGAAGCACTTTTCTTTAATGAACTAATTACAGAATTATCAAATAACCTAGATCCCAAATGGAAAGAAGTGTATAAAGAAGGAGACCAACTTTTAGCAATACTTGTTAAATCAATTACCACACTTAAACAGAAGCTACGTAATTCGTAATTCTAAATCCGTAAAACACTTCACTAGCAAAAGAATTAAAATATACCCAATATGTCAGATACTAAATATATTATACCCACAATGGCCGAATTAAATGCCAAAGGCGAAAGCCCTGAAATTCTATTTTGGGTTGGGTGCGCTGGTTCATTTGATGAACGCTACAAGAGTGTAACCAAAGCTTTTGTAAAAATATTGAATAAAGTAGGCACTTCATTTGCAGTACTTGGCCAAGAAGAATCTTGTACGGGCGACCCCGCCCGTAGAGCTGGCAATGAGTTTTTATTTCAAATGCAGGCAATGTCTAACATTCAAGTATTGGATGGCTATAATGTTAAAAAAATTGTAACTGCTTGCCCCCATTGTTTTAATACGCTAAAAAATGAATACCCTGCATTAGGTGGTAATTATGAAGTTATTCACCATTCAACATATTTGCAACAGTTAATTGATGAAGGTAAAGTAAAACCTGCAGATGGCAAATCTTTTAAAGGGCAGAAAATAACATACCACGATTCGTGCTATTTAGGACGATCTAATAATGTGTACGAAGCACCTAGGAGAGTGTTAGAAGCACTTGATGCCGAATTAGTTGAAATGAAACGCTGCAAAACCAACGGTTTATGTTGCGGAGCTGGCGGAGCACAAATGTTTAAAGATTCTGAGCCTGGAGCCAAAGAAATTAACATTGAACGTACCGAAGAAGCTATCGAAACTGGCGCAAATATTATTGCCTCAGCATGCCCATTTTGCCTAACAATGTTAGCAGATGGCGTTAAAGCAAAAGACAAAGAAGCCGATGTTAAAGTGTTTGATTTGGCGGAACTTATTGCACAGGCAGAGGATTTATAAATATAAAATAACCACGAATGCACGATTAAAAAGTTTAGTGCTATAGAAGTTCTCAGTAGTATATTAACCTGAGTTCCTTTAAAAAGTGTACGTCAATGCGAAAAAACGTATTTGGAGTTTCAAATACTTGAAGGTTTTTGTTGTTTTTGTGGCATTCTGCTAAAAAAAACAGATTGCCACGAATGCACGAATAGAACAAACAGTTTAAATATTTAAAAAAAAGCCGCAGAGAGGCGATATCTTTGTAGATTAATATAGAGCATGATTTTCAGCTCCGTAGGCACTATGTTTTCCCAAAACCTGAGTTCAACCTAAATAGCAGATTTTTACAATAATATATATTCTTGTATTCGTGGCTATTATTTAAACACTTGAGAAATTAAGGTAATATATTTGAGATACGTAAACCTATTTATTTAACAACCGTTTTTATTTTGATATGCATCTGCCCTTTAATCAATTACCAAAATCTGCTCGCATCTGGATATACCAATCTAACCGAGATTTAATTGATTCAGAAATAGAACCTATTTCCGAATCTCTAACCTCTTTTTGTAATGGTTGGAGTGCACACGGTGCAGGTTTAAAAAGCTCTTTTCAAATTCTATATAAACGATTTATTGTTATAGCCGTTGATGAAGGCCATAATATGGCAACAGGCTGCTCTATTGATTCCTCGGTAAATCAAATTAAATATATCGAAAATAAGTACGGTTTAAATTTTATGGATCGCACACAAGTTGCCTTTTTAATTGATAATAAATTATATATCGAATCGTTATCTGCTATAAAATCGAAAGTAAATGAGGGATTAATCTTAGCCGAAACGAAAACTTTTAATAACTTGGTGGAAACTGTAGGAGACTTCGATACTTCTTGGATGGTCTCTGCTAGTAATTCTTGGTTGAAAAGATATTTTTAAATTAGTATTTATGAGGTTAGTTCTAGTTGTTGTTTTTAGTTTGATTTTATCCTTTGTACAAGCACAAGGAATAAAAAAAGCAGACAAAAAGTATAAACGTGGCGAATACGAAATAGCAATAGATAAGTATAAAAGAAAACTAAACTCACCTAAACATGCCGCTAAAGCAAGCTTTAAAATTGCAGAAGCCTACCGACTTTCACATCGCTTAAAACAAGGAATACCTTACTACGAAGCTGCCATTAAAAACAGGTATAAAAACCCTATATCATTTTATCGTTTGGCCTTTGCCTACAAAGAATTAGGTAATTACGAAAAAGCCGAAAGCCTACTAAATTCATTTATTAAAGTATCTAAAGATGATGACATGCTAGCTCTAGCAGAAGCAGAGCTATCGAACTTATTTGAACTTAGCGAAATTACATCCACTAAGAATTATTACCGAATTAAAAACCTTGCCGCCATAAATACGCACCATGCCGAGTATAGCCCTGTTTATAAAAATGGAAACCTATATTTTACCAGTAACCGGCAAAGCAATAAAGTATATAAAGCCACAGGCACAGGGTTTACCGATATCTACAAAGTAAAAATAAAGGGTGCAAGAGTAGATACTACAAAGCTTATTAAATTATCCGAAATAATTAACGATGTAAATGCCAATAATGGCTCCTTAACATTTTCGCCAGACGGCAAAACAATGGTATTTGCCAAAGGCAATACGGGCAAAAGAAAAGGTGCCGCAGAAGTAAATCTTTACATTTCAAGATTTAGAAATAACTCTTGGTCAGAGCCACGTATTTTGCCCATAAGCAGGCAAGATTCGTGGGATTCATCCCCTGCTTTTAGTCGAGATGGGCGAACCATTTATTTTGCATCGAACCGCAAAAATGCAAAAGCACAAGGCGGCATAGATTTATATTCGGCAAGAATGAGTAGCCGTGGCCGTTTTAGCAAGGTTAAAAACTTGGGCACTCCTATTAATACCGCAGGCGATGAAATGTTTCCATACATTGCAGATGATGGCAAGCTTTACTTCTCTTCTACAGGCCACCCAGGATTTGGCGGGCTCGATTTATTTGTGGCAAGCCGTAAAAGTGGAGAAGTGTATGTTCAAAACTTAGGGAAACCCATAAACACTCCAAGCGATGATTTTGGAATATTTTTGTTTAAAGCAGATCGCGGTTTTTTTACATCTAACAGAGGTGATGGTAAAGGAGATGACGATATCTACACGTTTGTAAATGAAGACCCAAATCTAAAAACTGTTAACTATTTTTTACAAGGGATAACTTTAACACATGACGAGCTAGACTCAACTCAAATACTACCTAATGTTAGGGTATCATTAATAGATTTTAATGAAAATGTGTTAGACGAAGTAGTTACCGATGACGATGGAAAATTCAATTTCAGAGTATATGAAAATGAAAACTATATTTTAATGGCTGGCAAAGAAGGCAGCGATGCTCATAAATATTATGTTACCCGCCTCGATTATACAACCATTGGCAGGTCTATTCCTCAGGAAGAACTTACTAAGTTAGTTACTAATGTAACATTTGATACTTTGATGTATTTAGAGCCTATCATTATTGATAAAAGTGTAATTCTGGAAAATATTTATTACGATTTTGCTAAATGGGATATAAGATCCGATGCCGCTCAAGAGCTAGATAAACTGGTAAATATTTTGTACGATAATCCTGAAATAAGCATTGAACTTAGCTCGCATACTGATAGTATTGATACTGAATCGTATAATCAACGATTATCGCAACGAAGAGCAGAAAGTGCAGTTGATTATATAGTAAGTGCAGGAATTGATAGAAGCAGATTGATTGCCAAAGGCTATGGTGAGGCGCTCCCAATAGCCAGAAACACGAACCCTGATGGCACAGACAACCCAGAAGGAAGACAAAAAAACAGACGTACTGAATTTAAAGTAACAGAAATTAAAAAATCTACTGAAGTTAAAGAATCAGAGAAAGATAATACAGATGATTACTTTAATGAAGATAAGTATTTTGACGATGATGATTCAGAAAATTAATAGTTTCAAATCAGTCATCAGATGACTCCTTTGCCAACTCCTTTCGAGTTTAAAATCCTTCGCGCAATTTGCTAACAAGTCACCAGATGACTTTATCCATTCTACTTTTCTTAATCGTCATTACCCAGCGTAAGACTGGGTAATCTCCAACTTCTACCGAAGTTGATGGAAAGTTTTCCCTTTGTTGGTCTTTTGACCAACAAACCAAATACAAAGGTTTTTGTTAGCTAAACTTGTTGGTGAAACAACACCAACAAGGGTTGGTCTCTCCTTTCTTTGCAACTATAAACCCTTACCCTAGTTTGTGTCCGCACGAAACAATAAGAAAAAATTTTGTGAAGACACAAACCATGGAGTTGGAGACTATTTTTTTGCATATACATTTTAAACTATCCCATATTAACAGATTCCTTCCTGCGAAGGAATGACGATGCAATAGCTTTTCCTATCTTTGCCCTATGAGCAATAAGTATATGCAACGCGGTGTATCTGCCGATAAAGAAGACGTTCACAATGCCATCAAAAATATTGATAAAGGGCTTTACCCCAATGCTTTCTGCAAAATTGTAGAAGATTACATAGCGCAAGATAATGCCTATTGTAATATTATGCATGCTGATGGTGCTGGCACCAAATCTTCGCTTGCTTATATGTATTGGAAAGAAACGGGAGATTTATCTGTTTGGAAAGGCATTGCGCAAGATGCTGTTATAATGAATACCGATGACCTACTTTGCGTAGGTGCAACCGATAACATTCTGCTTTCATCTACCATTGGACGAAATAAAAATTTAATACCAGGCGAAGTAATTGCAGCCATTATAAATGGCACGGAAGAAGTATTAGAAATGCTACGTAATAATGGCATGAACATTATTAGTACAGGTGGCGAAACTGCCGATGTTGGCGACCTAACCCGTACCATAATAGTAGATAGCACCGTAACCGCTCGCATAAAACGAGAAGAAGTTATTGTAAATGATATAAAGCCTGGCAATGTAATTATTGGCTTATCATCATACGGGCAAGCAACCTACGAAACAGAATATAATGGAGGCATGGGTAGCAACGGACTTACATCTGCACGCCACGATGTTTTTAATAATACATACGCAAGTAAATACCCCGAAGCATACGACCCACAGGTGCCAGAAGACTTAGTTTTTACTGGTAAGTATAACCTAACGGATAACGTAGAAGGATCTCCCATAAATGCAGGAAAATTAGTGCTTTCACCAACCCGAACTTACGCACCAATAATAGCGGAAATTTTAAAAGAACATAGATACCATATTAATGGAATGATACATTGCAGTGGTGGTGCTCAAACTAAAGTTCTGCATTTCCTGCCTGCCAGTAGGCACGGTGCGGATAAGGTGCATATCATTAAAGATAATTTATTCGAGCTTCCTCCACTTTTTAAAATTATTCAAGAAGAAAGTGGCACTAGCTGGCAGGAGATGTACAAGGTTTTTAATATGGGACATAGAATGGAGTTATACCTGCCCGAAGAATATGCATCAGATATTATTGCCATCTCAAAAAGTTATGGGGTGGGTGCTCAAATTATTGGTAGAGTTACAAATTCAGAAACCAAAAAGCTAACTATTAAAAGCACGTTTGGAGAGTTTGAGTATTAAATAAAATACGTCATAGCGGAAATTTTTGTTTAAAATTTGTGGCAATCTGTTCCTTTTGGTAAAATGCCGCAAAAAGAGTTTTATTATTAAATTTTAGGGTTAACTCGCATTATTCATAGAATTTAGTGGGTGTAGATACAAGGCGTCTAACTATGTAGATATACAAGTGGCATTTCCTGCCTGCGGTAGGCACGGCAAGTAGTTAGCAACGAAGTAGATGCGCCCACTAAATCCAAATAAAAACGTAGTTCCCCCAAATTTGGGTGTGCCTATTTATGGAAAAACTAACTGTATTTTATTGAAAATCAATTACCTACAAACATAATTTGCTTTTATGGTGAATAATGCGTGTTAAGTTCTATAGCTTACAGAAATCTATAATTAAAAGTTAAAGAAGTATTCTTTTGATGCAAAAAAACAGTATAGCGTCATTCCTGCGAAGGCAGGAATCTGTAAATATGGAAGAGTAGCAGTTGTGATAAAAAGTGTAAAACTCAGTCTCTTGTTGTCTTTTTTTAGCATCATATAAGGCGGATTCCTCCGATAGCTATCGGAGGAATGACTTGCTTTTTTGATTAGTATTTTACGGCATATATCATTTTTGCTGCCCTTATTAGAACTTAACCAAGTTAATGTATGAATTTCTATCAAGCTCTTATTTCCCTCCAAACTTTAAATATGTAGGATACATTGGTTTAATAGGGGGTATAGTGCTTTTGTTAATTGGCAATGTTGTAGCTGATCCTCCTATTTTATTTATAGCATTAGTGCTTTCTTTTACAAGAATTGGCTGTAAAATAGAAGTGAAATCTAAAACCATTACTGATTTTACTTCTATTGTTGGACTTGAACTTGGAAAACCCCAAAAATACCAAGAGCTAAAAAAGCTAGTTTTAAAACCCAACGAAATAAGTCAAGTACTCAATTCTAGAGGAAGTTCTACTACCTTAAGATATACTATCTATAATGCCTACCTTTTTTATGATGATCAATCTATTTTATTAACAAGAGATAAGAATAAAGATAAAATGGCTGCTGTTGCTAAAGAACTTTATATACCATTAGACGTTATTTAAGAATATCACTCCCTCTTAAACGCCAACCCTTGGGTTGTGTCCTCACAACCCATAAGACAAACCTTGCTACATGGTTAAGGTTCCTGCCTCGCTCTGCCGAAGCGGAATAACTTGCAGTAGTGGTTTTAATGGAACAATAAGTACATTTAGCTGTATTACTTAGAACTTAACCCGACAAAGCAATGGCTGGCGCGCATTTGAGTGCAACGGAAACGCGTGCAATCCTACTAGACACAGGAATCGTCTTTGCGAAAATTTTTGTTTTAAAATTTGTGGCAATCTGTTCTTTTTTAGTAGAATGCCACAAAAAGGATTTTATTATTAAATTTTAGGGTTACCCATATAAATCCCGAATAGACTAATAAATACGTCATTTCTCAGCCCTTTGTTGGTCTTTTAACCAGCAAACTTTTCAGCAGACCCTAGCTAGTTAATACTAATTTTAGTAAACCAAAGTCGAAACTCTCCATTCTCAGATAAATGATTAGTTGATATTTTTACGCCATCCAATATTTTATTGTCCTGCCAAGTTGTTGATAAAGACCGCTCCAATTGGCCTCCTTTTCTAAAACTCCATTCTTTAATTTCGAACTGCTCATTTATATAAAAATCATAGGCATCACCAGGTGTGTACCCATCATCGTTATTGTAGGTAACGGTTAACTTAGTATTTATAACCTTAGAAATAGGAGATTCCACACCCTTTTCTATTGTATGGGTGTAGCCAGTATCCCAAATCAATTGGAATGGGAAAAGCAACCAATACTTATCATTTATAAAGGTGTGATCTAGCTTTTCTTCACCTTTATTGAGGTTATTATGATTAAAAGTAGTGGTATCGTCTTTGGTTATAAGCGTAACAATTCCTGAATTTGGTTGCCAAGTCCAATCTCTTGAAACTACAGCCTCTCCTTTTTTTACATTAAAAGTGTAATGGTATGTACTAAATTTATTAAATTGAGCTATCCCATAGGCATTAGCTAGTTTTTGAATATAGGATAAATCCGGTGTATTTTGTTTAACAGGAAACTCTATAATAAGAACGCCATCTTCACTGTACTTTTCGATACTTA
>CAZQWZ010000027.1:0-19345 GCA_964596935.1 uncultured Roseivirgaceae bacterium | reverse complement strand
ATAACGTTTTATTTTCATTAGATTAATATGTATCTATGTGCTTACCTCTATAATTATATACATTTATCATTCTAGATTAATCAATAATGAAATACCTATTAATCATAGCTATACTGCTTATCAGCCAGTTTGTATTTGCCCAAAGCAAAGCAATGAAAAACTTGGCAGAAGAATACCAAGATGCTACCACATTTGTTATTTATCATAGCCATTTTACGATGCTAAATCAAAATGATGACCCAGAAATTGCTGCATTAGCAGCAACTATAGATAAAATCAAGGTTTTAACTATTGATGATTTTACTTCAACGGCTAAAGCAAAACTTATTGCAGAAATAGAATCAGAAGGGTTTGAAGCTCTTATGACAATCAAACATAATGGAACTAATATTGCAGCCTATATATTAGAAGATGATGGCGATATAGAAGGGTATTTCTTAATTGCAAAATCTGAAGATAACACCATGGCTATTGATGTTATCGGTAGCCCTGACCCCAAACAAATTGGAAAAATTATTGACACCGTAAAAAATCACTAAGAGTGGAAATTATATTAGAGACTAAACAACTATCTAAAAACTATGGCCGACTAAAGGCAGTAGATAATTTAGAATTAAAAATACCCAAAGGATCAGTATTTGGGCTGTTAGGCCCTAACGGAAGTGGTAAAACCACCACATTAGGCATGTTATTAGATGTAATTCAGCCAAGTTCGGGTAGCTATAGCTGGTTTGGTAAAACAGGATCTAATAAGCAGCGGAAAAAGATTGGAGCTATTTTAGAAACTCCTATTTTTTACCCTTATTTATCAGCTTACAAAAATTTAAAAATTGTAGCGCTAATTAAAGAAATTTCGTTCGATAGAATAGAGCCAGTACTAGAACAAGTAGGATTAATAGAACGCAAAAACGATAATTTTAAAACTTATTCGTTGGGCATGAAACAAAGACTATCCATTGCTTCTGCCCTATTATGCAACCCCGAAGTAATGATTTTAGATGAGCCTACCAATGGACTTGATCCTCAAGGAATTGCTGAGATAAGAACCTTAATTACTGATATTGCAAAGCAAGGGAAAACTATTGTATTAGCAAGTCACTTGCTAGATGAAGTTCAAAAGGTATGCTCTGATTTTGCTGTTTTAAAAAACGGGAAACTTATTTATACGGGTAAAGTAGCAGATGTTAGTAAAGGAGATTCCAAAGTAATAATAAAAGCAAGTACTGATTTACAGCCCGTTTTAGATAACTGTTCTATGGTAATAGAATCGACTAAATTATACAACGAGCAGTTCGAACTTAAATTAAAGGATGGAAGAACCGCAAGTGATTTAAATGCCTATCTATTCGAAAACAACATCATTGTGAGTCATTTAGAAACACAAACTAAATCATTAGAAAAGCAATTTTTAGAATTATTAAAAGAAGCAAAATGATAAGACTTTTAAAAATAGAATTAGCAAAAAATACTTCGTATCGCACCTTTTGGGTGCTTATTGGCATCTATTTTGTGGGTTTAGGCATCGTTGCTATAAGCGGCATGGAAGCCCTTACTTGGCTAGCAGAAAAAGGAGCAAAAATTAATGGTTTTGATGTTGAAAAAGTACCCCTATATCACTTCCCCGATATATGGCAAAACCTCACCTATGTTGCACAATACTTTAAGCTTCTTTTGGGTATTTTCATTATTATTTCTATCACCGATGAGTTTTCTTACAAAACCATTCGACAAAATGTAATAGATGGAATGAATAGAGCAGAATTTATAGGTTCTAAAGTGCTTTTTATACTAGTAATGTCTATTGTTTCAACCCTTTTTGTACTGCTAATTGGGCTATTAATGGGAAGCATTTATTCTCCAGAAACTGAAATGCGATTTATGTTTAAGCATATTGATTTTGTTCTGGCTTTCTTTTTAGCCACATTTAACTATTTACTGGTAGTAATGGTGATTGCTTTATTAATAAAAAGAGCTGGACTATCGATTGTTATTCTGCTCATCTACCCCGCATTTGAATGGATATTAAAAATACCTTTACCAGATTCGTATGAATATTTAACAGAGTATTTACCCAACTCGGCAATATCTAATTTAATAGATATTCCTTTTCCTAAATATGTTTTTATGGAAATTAGAGATGCTGTTGAATTTAAAGATATTATAATCAACCTTATATATATACCAATTTTAATTGGTTTAGGGTACAAAACGATTGCCAACAAGAATTTAAGTTGATTAGTTACACCATTTCAACTTTCACATCTCATAATTAAGGTAGTATATTAGCATCTATAAATTATAGCAAATGCGAATATATACTCTCCTTTTTTTATTAGTTGCTTCGTTCTCAGGATGGTCGCAAAATTTGGATAGTCTAATTCAAGTGGCAGCAGGCACAAATCAAGCAGCCGTAAAAGCGAATAACCTATTGTATAAGCATCACATTAATTCTAACCCTAAAAAAGCGTTAGATTATACTTTAAAAGGACTAGACATCGCATTAAAGGAAGATTATAAGGAAGGCGTAGCTGCTAGTTATAATAACATTGGTGTGTTTTACAAAAATCACGGAGCTATAGATAAAGCCATGAACTACCATCTCCAATCTATGCAATTGCATAAAGAAATTGGTAATGCAAAAGGATATGCGTATAGCTTAAATAATATTGGCACCATATATTCGATAAAAGGCCAGTCGAAAGAAGCTTTAGACTACTTTTTACAATCTTATTGGTTATTAGATTCTCTTAATGATCAAAAAAACATGGTAGGTGCGCTAAATAATTTGGGTAATACCTATTTAGAAATGGGTGAAGATTATAGAGCGATTGGTTTTTATAAAAAAGCCCTAAAAGTTTATGACTCCATGGAAGATAGTGCTTTCGACCCTTATTCAAATATTGGCAACGCCTATTTTAGAAGAGGCGAATTAGAAAGGGCTAAAAAGTACTATGACCTAGCATTAAAAACTAGTATAAATCGCAAAGACATTGTAAGCCAAGCATTTGCACTGCATAACTTAAGCACTTATTATGTTAACATTAACGATAAAAACGAAGCACTCAAATATGAATTAAAAGCATTAGAAAATGCGCAAAGTATAATTAATAAGCCCTTATTAAAAACGATCCATTTAGCATTGGCTAATATATATTATAACCTAGGAAACATTGAAGAAGCCTATGATAACCGTGTATTATACGATGCCTATCGAAGTGATATAATTAATGAAGCTTCTAATAGAAAAATAGCAGAACTGGAAATTACTTTTCATATGCTTGAAAAGGAAAAGGAAATAGCCTTAATAAAGAAAGAAAATGAGGTTAATAAACTTAAAGTATCTAGCACAAAAACATTTGTATTAATGTCAATTATGGCCGCTATTATACTTTTAGGTGGCTTTATAATCTACATTACACTCAAAAGAGGTAACAAAATAAGCATGCTCGACCCAAGGTGGAAGGTTAAAAAATAAAAGTAGATGTTAGATTGTTAGACACAAGACGTTAGACAACAGATATAGGCAGATAGATTTGGTTGGGTTAAGTTCTATAGCTTACAGCAATCTATAATTAAAGGTTAAAGTAGTATTCTTTTGATGCAAAAAACCAGTATAGCGTCATTCCTCCGATAGCTATCGGAGGAATGACGTGCTTTTTTGATTAGTATTTACGGCATATATTATTTTGCTGTTGTTATTAGGAACTTAACCATTTATAATAATAAACAAGTTGAGAAAAAAATAAGGAAGAGAAGAACTTCAAACCAAATAATAAGTCTAAAATCTAATGTCTAATAATCTCACGTCTCCCTTAAATATCCGGACAAGGAATTAACCGCACATTTTTGGGTGGCTTACGAGGATCGCCTGTAAACCAAGCATACGAGAGAGAAAATTCATGAGCACCACCACTAGAAGCTCCTAGCTTAGAAATAGTTATATCATAACTATAACCCACTTTAAAGGTGCTGTCTTTTGCTTTTTGAATAAAGCCTAATAACACCACAACCGATTCGTGATTTACAAAATCATTAACCACCTTATAAGGAACCCCTCTGTACCACAAACCCAGTACTATTGGCTCAAATGTTAAGTACATGCCTAAATCTATTTGGCTAAAATTACCCTGTTGCTTATACTGAAATGTGGGCGTTAAACTTCTTTCTTGAGGCCGAGTGTACATGCCTTGCCCATTTACGCCAGACTTAAATTTGAATTTGTAACCACCGTGAACCGATATTTTCATAGGCAATTTATCCTCCTGCCCTATTAACGATTGATTGGGCTTATTTAGATGATCAACGGCAACACCAAGCCAAACATCATTAGAATAGAGCAATACTCCAGAACCTACATTAAAAAAGTTCTTGGTAGCTCCTGTATCAAACGTTTCTATTGTAGGATTAACCAAAACACCATCAACAAATTGATCGCCAAAAGTTAGTGCAGAAAAGTTTATATCTCTTAAATAATACCCGACATTGGCACCTACTCTAAAAGTAAATGCATCTGAAATAGGTAATTGATACGAATAAGTACCCGTAAAACTAGTTGAACGTAATCCTGCTAATCCTTCCCTATCGGTTTGAATTAAAAAACCGACTCCACTGTTTTTATCATCAATAAAATGATCTGCATAAGCAGAAAGCGTTACAAAATTGGCTTGTAATGCAGGCCACTGACTTCTATAATTAGTACCTACCCTTGTTAATTGAGTAGCACCCGTAAAAGCAGGGTTCAAATACAGAGGAGCAGAATAAAATTGAGAAAACTGAACATCCTGCCCAAACAATGTGGAAGTACCAACAACTAAAAAAACTGCTATTGCAGATATTATCTTTTTATTCAACGGGCTTTATTTTAATGCTTTGCAAAATAGAATAATTATCTTAAAAAAGTAAAACTTTAACCTTGTAAACTTACGAGTTAGTAAACTAATTGTTTTAAAATTAAAGAACTTTTTACTTTAAGCTTCAAACTTCCGACTTCTTACTTCTAACTTTTATCAAATAATCGTTTAGTTTAGTAAACTACTTTTGAATTGGTCACATTATATGGTTGGCGATGTATCCAGAAGTGATATTTTAACGTTACATTATTAAATTTAGTATTTATCTACTTATGTCTATACGTTTAAAAACCTTAATTTTTAGTTTTGGCTTAGTTTGTTTTATGGGTATTGCTACAGTTGGGCATACTCAAACTTTTTCTAACCAACATTGGTATTTTGGCGATACCGATGTTGCCGTAGAGTTTGAACGACCCAATGATACTCCTTCACTGATTACAGGCTATAAAACACCTCCATTTCATCAAAGTGGTAAAGGAAATGCTACCGCAAACAATCCGGAAACTGGTGATTTACTGTTTTATACAGATGGGTTTGATATTTTCGATGGCTCGTTTGTAAAAATGGCTGGAGCTACAACCACTAACCTTCAAGGAAACGTAAACAAAAATCAAAGTGTAGTAATTTCTGGTGTGCCTGGGGCTAGCAATAACAATCGGTATTTTATTTATACAAATACGATTGCTAATACCATAGAAATTTCAGAAGTTGATATGACGATTAGTGGCAACTCTGTTTTGCTACAACCACCGTTAGGTGGTGTATTATCTATGAATCAACCCATTGCTAACAGCACAGCTATTCCTTCTGATGCAATGATTGTTTTAGCCAATGCTGCTAATGATGGGTATTACCTAATTACGCTAGATCAGGGTACTAATGATTATAAGGTACTAACCATTGATGGGGCTAATCCTGCCAGTTGGGTAGAAACTATCTACTCTGGCGAAGGGGCGGTAATGGATGCTGCACATTTTACTTTTAATGCAGATTCCAGCAAAATTGCGGTAGCACCAAAAAGTAATAATGTAAATATTCAATTGCTTGATTTTGACTTAGCAACAGGTGTTATCACCTTTGATAAAGACATTCCTAACTCTGGCAATGCTCTATTTGCAACTGAAGCCCTATTTGATGTTGCATTTTCGAACGATGGCTCTAAATTATACTACTCTATTTACGGAGATCAATTTGGAACAGTTGGCAATCTTATGCAATTCGATTTATTAGATACAACCATAGTATTAACCCCTCAAACCGTGCTGCCTGCAACTGTATTTGGTAGTTATGGTTTACAAAAAGGACCTGATGGAGATTTATACCACTTATACCAAGAAGTTAATGGAGGGTCATTTTTAATAGGTAGTTTAACCGATATTGATTCAGCTGCTAGTTTAACAACTTATACAACTGCCATAGAAAATAGTCAAGACTTTGATGCATTTCAATTCCCTTCATTTTTACCAAATAGGATTCCTCAGTTGACTGTTAGTTTTACTTCGGCAGGTAATTGTGCTAATTCACCCACTGCCTTTTTTCCTACTATATCTCCAGCCCCTACAGCCGTACAATGGGATTTTGGAGATGGAATGACATCCAATGAATTAGCACCATTTTATACATATACTGCTGGGGGCACTATGAATGTAACCCTCACAGCCTCGTTAAATGGACAAATTCAAACAGCTTCTTTACCCATTGATATTACCGATTTTCAACTCCAATTAACATTACCACAGGATACAGTAGCATGCCAATGTGAATTACCTAAATATGGCTCTACGTGTACACCATTTAGCATAACGGTACAAGCTCAAAACGACACGGGTGCAACTTATTTATGGTCTAATGGAGATGTTGGAGTTACTATGATGCCCGACTCTGCGGGGTATTATTATGTAGTTGCCACTGATGGAACATGTTCTACTTATGCCGGTGTACAAGTGCAAGAATACGATGTAGCCATACCGGGAATTGCTGCTGATACAAGAGCCAATATATGGTATTTTGGTTCACAAGCAGGAATTGACTTTAATCCTCCGGGTGCTAATGCTATTACAGATGGGGCAATGGATGCAATGGAAGGTTGTACAGCAGTTTCTGATAGAAATGGACAAATTATATTTTATACGGATGGTGATATAATATTTGATCAAACGCACACCCAAATTGATATAGGGCTAGGTGGAACACCTAATGCAACAGGGTCTTCATCTCAATCTGTTATATCCGTTTCGGTTCCCGGTGATGAAACACTTTTTTACATTTTTACTACCCAAAGCAACAGTGACTTACCAGGCACTACTTATAATTTTAGTTATTCTCTTTTCGATTTAAAGGGCAATAATGGACTTGGTAGAGTTATTGAAAAAAACGTGCCTCTTTTTGCAAAAAGCACAGAACGAATTGCTGCAAATGCCAATTGGGTTATTATGCATGAATATGGCAATAATAACTTTAGGGCCTACCCTATTTCTGCCAATGGGGTTGGCAGCCCTGTTGTAAGTAGCACAGGTGAAGATTACAGCATAATTTCTGCCGATAATGGCAAAGGCTATATGAAGTTAGGAGGCTCTAATTTAGGCCTAGCAGTAGTAGAAGATAACGGAAGTGGCCCAACAAATTACCTTGATGTATATGATTTTGATGGTGCTTCTGGAGAAGTAAGCAACCTTAGAAGGGCTGACTTAAGTGCTGCTGGAGCCAATGGCCTTGCTTATGGTATTGAATTTGGTGGACCCAAAATATTTGTTTCTATTAATAATGGAGCAAGTTCTCAAATAATGGAATATTGGTTAGATGCTAATGATAGTTTAAACTTATCAGCACCCATAATGAGTACAGGCGTTGAGGTTGGAGCAATCCAAATTGGTCCTGATGGGCAAATGTATGTGGCTCAAAATGGAACATCATCACTAGGATCCATTTTAGTAAATAGTGATACGGCACAAGCTTCTACTTACAACACCCCTGCCATTGATCTTTTAGGAAGAAACAGCCAATTGGGCTTACCCAACTTTATTCAGCAAACGGGCACTGCAGGCTCTCCTATTGGCATAACTGTATCTAGCCCTGCTTGTATAGGGCAACAAATTTTTATTGCAGCTAATGTATCTTCATCTATTGATTCTCTTGAATGGCAAATTACTGATCCTACAGGGGCAATTGTGTTTACATCTTTAAATCTATTTGATACCCTAACTCTAAATACAGCAGGAGACCACTTAGTTGCACTCAGAATAAGAAACAGATGTATTAATCCTGTGGGAACATTTAGCGCTATAATAACCATTAGCCCTCAACCCCAAACTTCTGATCTGCCTCTAAATACATTTTTATGTGGCCCAGATGTAACACTCCCTGTTTATACCATTGATCCTGCAAATATTGCCGACTTAGATTTTGCTTGGTCAACAGGTGAAACTACCGCTAGCATAACCGTTGCAGCAGAAGGTAATTATGATGTTATTATAACAGATAGAACCAGTGGCTGCGCCATAACGGCTTCTACCTTTGTTGGGCCTCCTTTGCCCATTGATGTGGGGCCCGATCAAATAATTTGTGAAAACGATCCACTAAATTTAGATGCTCAAGTAAATGCAGATACCTATGTATGGACAATTAATGGAGTACCTCAACCAGGTACGCGATTTTTAGATTTTGGAGCACTTGGCCTTGGTGGTGGTGCACATACCGTACAAGTAGATGCCACTATTGATTTAGGTGGTTCCATTGGACCTTGTACAGTTACCGATCAGGTTATTATAACCATTAACCCGGCTCCTGTGTTTACAGCCATTGAAGGGTTGCCTGCAACTTGTGGCGCAACTGATGGTACTATTGATGTTACGCTTACCTCTGCAGGTAGTTACACGTATGATGTAGCAGGATTAACAGGAACTATATCAGATACAGATGCTATGCCATTCGTTATTGGAAACCCTCTCCCTGGAGTACCTGCTGGTGTAAATGCGCTAACCCTTACCAATAATGTAACAGGGTGTACGCAGCTTTTAAATGTTGTGGTAACAAACCCTGCGAATTTTGCTATATCGGCAGCCTCTCCCAATAATGAATCATGTACACTTGGTGATGGAAGCATAGATTATACCGTAGTAGTAACTTCGGGAACTTTGAATGCCTTTACGGCAACTGTTCGTGATTTAAACGACCCCGCCCTCACCTACACAGGAACAGGAAATGGAGCAGGAAATTTTTCCGTTAACGCCATACCATCAGGAGACTATTCGATTGAAATTCAAGATGATACACCGCTAAATTGTATAGCTATTTGGGATGGAGTAAACCTTCAAACTTTAACCATTGGTACACCAAACAGTTCAGACTTACAAGTAAGCCAAAACCCCGTTTTATCTTGTGGTACAGCAGTTGATTTATCTATAGCTATAAATAGTGCTGATATAACACCACAGTGGAGTTTGGATGGAATTACCTATAATGACGTTACTATCCCTTTTACAACCTTAGGCAGTAGCAATATTTTCGTAAGAGCACCTGAAACGGCAACACCAACTTGTGAAGTAGTACAACAAATGGATGTAGTACTAACACCGCAACCAACTGTTACTATTGATAGAGATGATTCTGACATTTGTAATGGTTTTGTTACATTAACTGCTAATGGTGATGGTGGTTATCCCGGTGCCAACCTTGGTTATAGATGGAATACTGGAGAAACTACCCAAAGTATAACTGTTAATCAAACAGGAACCAATAATTTCACAGTTACAGCTTTCCATACTATTTACCAAGGGTGTTTAGCTAATGAAGTTGAAAGTGTTACCATAAATCCACCTTTCTCAGTGGTTTTATCTTCTACTTTGGCCTGCGATAATGGACAGCCATTTACCTTAACTGCTAATGTAACAGGTCAGCAAACCAACCTTTTAAATTATACATGGTTTTTAAATAATCAAGATTTAGGCAGAATTGGATCAAGCATTATTGTATTAGATGAAGGTAATTATGAAATAGTAGTTGAGGAAACTGGCACCGGTTGTACACAGAATGATGAATTAACAGTTACAAGAATCCCTCTAACGCCAACTAATTTATCTAGTGCCCCTGTTTTTTGTCCTGCAGATAGTGTTTTAACATTAGATGCTGGCCCCAATTTTATAAGTTATTTATGGAGCGATGGAAGTAGCAATCAAACACTTGAAGTAACTGTTGGAGGTCTTTATACCATTACTGCTACCAATGATTTTGGCTGTGTTACTAACGATCAATCCCAAGCTATTGAAGATTGTATTCCAAAACTAAGTGGCCCTAATGCATTTAGACCGGGTGGGATAAACAATACCTATTCCCTATTTACAGAATATATTGATACGTTTGAAATATTTATCTACAACAGATGGGGCGAGTTAGTGTATAACTCCTCCGATGCTGCTTTTGCTTGGGATGGTGTTTATAATGGAGAATTACTCCCTGCCGGGCAGTATAGTTGGGTGGCGCGTTATACTAGCTCTTTTAGAGATAGAGGAACTATTGAAGCGTATGGTGGAGTGGTGCTATTAAGGTAATAATTCGTCAGAATACAATTCTCGCTCACGGCCTGTCATTTCGTAAAGAAGTGAAGAAATCTTAACCAAGATGTAAAATCAAGACGGTCAAGATCCTACGGAATGACTTGCAAAAAGAAAAAAAACCAAAGTCATCGGGTGAATTTGTAAAGCTTTAGAAATTCACCCGCTGACTATCTCTTACATCATTCCTGCGTAAGCACAGGCAGTAATCTGTTAGCAGAAGAGCAGATTCACATTTTTAAGGGATAATTGACAATCTCGTAGGTCATTTCACAACAAAGTGGAGGAATCTTTGCCAATATGCATACCTTTCAATGTGGCTAAGATTCCTTCGGAATATCTTGCAAAATGAGAAATTTATTAAGTATATGTAGAACAGATTCCTGCCTTCGCAGGAATGACGTTTTAATTTTTAGGCAAAATTAAAAAACTCCCAACTCAGGATATTTACCTGTTTTAGAACGGTAAAATTCCATTATTCCTTCCACATCTTTGTCGTAATCACCTGTAGGGTAAAAGATTGGGCCAAAGCCCGCATGTTTTTTAGCATAATCTAAGTACCCCAAAATAATTGGAACATTTGCTTGCTCCGCAACACGGTAAAATCCAGATTTCCATTTCTTTACTTTCTTACGAGTTCCTTCAGGTGTAACCATCATAATTAACTCATCTCTTTCCATAATTAAATTAGCCATGGCATCTACCATGCTTACTTTCTTCTTTAGATTGCCTTTTGTTGGATTTCGATCAATGGCAACTCCACCTAAAGCCCTTACAAGCCACCCCATTAACGGATGATTTACCACTTCTTTTTTAACAGTTACTTTTAAGGGCATGCCTATTATGGAGAATGCAAGAGTTGCATAAAAAAAATCCCAATAGCTTGTATGAGGAGCCGCTATAATTACAGCCTTTTTTAAGTCTTCTGGCATTTTTCCATAAACAGTCCATCCTGTTATGGCAAATACGAATTTGGCAAATAGTTTAAACATAGCTTAAAATAAAGAGTTATACATCAAATTTAGTTGACATGGCCTTAATACATATACAATTCAAAATAGAAATGTCATTCTGAGAGCGGAATTTAAAAAAATCAGCGTAGGGAAATGACATTTTTTAGTATCGTCATTGCGAATCCTATCATTAATTATAATGTTTCTAATAGTGTAAATGGGATGAAGCAATCTGTTCATTATTTAATAAAATTCTAATTTTTAGCAATAATTTTATAGTGCTGATAATCAATTTATTACAAACTACGTCAATGGTAATTTATTTCAGAATCTAAGAAACAATCCTTTGAGATTCTGAAACGAGTTCAGGATGACTTTAATATAATGAGTTAATTAAATCATTATTGGCGTGGTTTGGCATCGTAATTTTTAAGTTGGGAGAACGACCCATTTCTCGTTTAGCTGCAAATTCGGCACCACTATTCCTAGCCCAACTCCTGCGCCCAATACCATTGTTTACATCGTAAAATAACATATTTTGGAGTTTTCTATCTGCATCAGCAGTTCCATCTAATACGAGGCCAAAGCCACCGTTAATAACTTCGCCCCAACCTACTCCACCACCATTATGGATAGATACCCAAGAGGCTCCACGAAACGAATCGCCAATTACATTATGGATTGCCATATCTGCGGTAAACTGCGAGCCATCATAAATATTAGCCGTTTCTCTAAAAGGAGAATCCGTACCAGAAACATCGTGGTGATCACGACCTAACACCACAGGAGCAGATAACTTGCCCTCTTTAACTGCTTTATTAAATGCTAAAGCAATTTTTGTTCTACCTTCAGCATCCGCATATAAAATACGTGCTTGAGAGCCGACTACTAACTTATTGGCTTGAGCACCTTTAATCCATTGGATATTATCAGCCATTTGCTGTTGTATCTCTTGGGGAGAGTCCTTCTTTAAATCTTCTAGCACATCGCAAGCCAACTGATCTGTTAATTCTAAATCTTTAGGGTCACCACTGGTGCAAACCCATCGGAAAGGTCCAAATCCATAATCGAAGCACATAGGTCCCATAATATCTTGCACATAGGATGCATACCTAAAATCAATGCCATTTTCTGCCATAATATCGGCACCTGCACGAGAGGCTTCTAATAAAAAGGCATTTCCGTAATCGAAGAAATAGGTGCCCTTAGCAGTGTGTTTATTAATTGCAGCGGCATGCTTTACTAACGTAGCTTTCACTTCCTTTTTAAACCTTTCAGGTTCATTTGCCATCATCTCATTCGATTCTTCGAACGAATAACCAACCGGGTAATATCCACCAGCCCAAGGGTTATGCAACGATGTTTGATCGGACCCTAATTCAATAAAAACATTTTCCTTATCAAATTTCTCCCACACATCTACAATATTGCCTTGGTAGGCTATAGATACTACTTCTTTAGCTTTTTTAGCTTTTTTAACACGAGCTACTAAATCATCCAAGTCAGCAGCTACTTCATCAATCCACCCTTGTGAATGACGAGTATGAGTTGCTTTAGGGTTTACTTCTGCAATTACTGAGATACAACCTGCAATATTTCCAGCTTTAGGCTGAGCTCCGCTCATACCTCCTAAACCAGCACTTAAAAACACTTTTCCTGCGAGGCTTTCTCCTTGCTTAGCAATCATTCTGCCTGCATTAAGCAAAGTAATGGTTGTACCGTGTACAATACCTTGTGGTCCTATATACATATAGGAACCAGCCGTCATTTGTCCATATTGAGTTACACCCAGTGCATTAAATTTTTCTAAATCATCTTGTTTAGAGTAATTAGGAATCATCATACCATTGGTAATAATTACCCTTGGCGCCTCTTTACTAGATGGGAATAAGCCCATTGGATGACCAGAGTACATATGCAATGTTTGCTCATCGGTCATTATGGCTAAATACTGCATGGTAAGTAAGTATTGTGCCCAGTTTTGAAAAACTGCACCATTACCACCATAGGTAATTAATTCATGAGGGTGTTGAGCAACTGCATGATCTAGGTTGTTTTGGATCATTACCATAATGGCTCCAGCATGCACCGATTGATGCGGGTACTCGTATATAGAACGAGCATAAAATGTATAATTGGGGCGAAACCGATGCATATAAATACGACCATAGTCCCTGAGTTCGTTTGCAAATTCAAGTGCTAATATCGAATGAAATTCTTCAGGAAAGTATCTCAACGCATTCCTTACAGCCAATTTCTTTTCGTCAACAGAAAGAATATCTTTACGCTTAGGAGCGTGATTAACTGACGTATCATAAGATTTTAGAGCTGGAAGCTCAAACGGGATACCTTGTAAAACTTCTTCCTTAAAAGTCATATCGAATGATTCAATTTTTCTACAAAAGTAGCAATGTTTTTTGAGGTATATTCATAACCCGTTTCAAAAATATCTTTGGCTTTTGATAGATCAAACCCACTAAACTTTATCAATTCATTAGGTTCAATAAACAAATTAGTAAGTGCTCTACTTTTTTGTGTATTTTCATTTATAGCCAAAAGAGAACTCCTTTCCATCACATCTTTAAATGTTTTTATAGGATGATTTTTACTTATAGGGTTACATCCTACTCCAATTATAGTTTTTGATTTGTTTTTAATAGCTTGTGTAGGAAGATTATTTAATATACCCCCATCAATATACTTTACTCCCTCTATTTCAATAGGATTAAATAATACAGGCAGGCAACTCGAAGCCAGAATGGCTAAAGAAAGATTTCCTTTATCGAAATAAGTGGTTATGCCCGCTTCAATGTCTGTAGCAGCAATAATTAATGGGATATTTAATTGACTAAAATCTGAAGGAAGATGCTCATCCAAGACGTTCGATAGTTTATCCATACTTAATAAGCCTTTCCAACTAAAAGCGGGCTTAAAAATGTTAAGCATCTTTGTTTTAAGCAGAATTTTCAGCGTTTCATCAGGTGAAAATCCTGCACAATAAAATCCTCCAATAATAGCCCCAGCACTTGTTCCGCTAACAATATTAGGGCGGATGCCATTCTCTTCCAAGGCTTTTAACACACCTAAGTGCGATATTCCTCGTGCTCCTCCTCCACTTAATGCTATTCCTATCATATGTTAAACGTCACTGCTTCTCCGCCAGTTGGCGGAGAAGCAGTCTTTATATTATATAAATATATTAATTTCAAGAGATCGCTTCGTGCCTCGCGATGACGATAAAGTATATTATATATCATCAAAAGCAAAAACCTGATCTAGCCTCACGCCTTTATCTGTATGTTTAACGGTGCAACACTCATTTACAGGATCGTGTTGCAAAATAAGCACATATCCATTATCTGCTGCTTCATTTAAAAATGCTTGTTTTTCGCTCATAGTTAGTAAAGGGCGGGTATCATAACCCATTACATAGGGCAAAGGGATATGCCCAACCGAAGGCAGTAAATCTGCCATAAAAACCAGTGTTTTACCTTTATAGCTAAGCTTTGGTAACATTTGCTTTTCGGTGTGGCCATCTACTGTAATTATGTCGAACGGCAACCTATCATCTCCTCCCGTATTTACAAATTTAAGCTGACCAGATTCTTGCATAGGCTTAATATTTTCTGAAAGAAAAGAGGCCTTTTCTCTAGGATTTGGCTCGGTAGCCCATTTCCAATGATCTTTATTACTCCAATAAGTAGCTTTATCGAATGCAGGTAATAATTTATCACCTTCGCGTTTAATACCACCACCACAATGATCAAAGTGCAAGTGTGTTAAAAAAGCATCTGTGATTTCGTCAAAACCTAAATCTGCTTTTTGAAGCCCTTTCGCTAATGAATCGTTGCCATGCAAATAATAATGCCCGAAGAATTTCTCAGACTGTTTATCTCCCATTCCACTATCAATTACAAAAGACCGGGTTCCATCTTTTATAATTAGAGAACGCATAGCCCAGCTGCATAAATTAGTATCATCTGCAGGGTTTGTTCTACTCCATAATGATTTGGGCACAACCCCAAACATGGCGCCACCATCTAATTTAAAATACCCAGTGTTAATTAATGCGAGTTCCATATTTATTGTTTTATGTAATAGCCAAACCCAAAAAACCCATGAACGCCTTTTAAATATTGATCTTTACCTATACCAAATTCAATTGGGCCAATCATAGAATTGTATGATAATTTTCCGCTAAATCCTAACCTACGAGGATGAGTGCCAATATTTTCAGTATGGATAGCATTATCAATCCATTTCATAGGGTATTCGCTTTCAAGGTAATCTATTTGACCAATAAAGTAAATATCTTTTTTGATTTCCCATTGTAACGAAGCAGAAATAGCCGAATAATTTAAAATGTTAAACCGTTTGCTGGGTGTTGCTTGGTAGCTATGGGTAAACCAACCCACTGGACGTGCCCCTCCTACTAATGTTCTATAAGGAAAATTAGCCAAACCTTCGATGGCATCTGGATTGCTATTTTCATTACTAATATTTAATGAAACACTATATTTAAAAGTTAAATTCTGAAAGACAGGCACGGCAGATTTAATTTTTAATGATGCCAAAATAAGACCTTCTGGTGATGAGGTATTTTCAAAATTTCCAAGTGTATTGCTCTTAAACAGAAAATATAAATTTCGATCAAAAATGTAACTAGCACTTATGTCAGATGAAAATCCTTTGGTTGCAAAATATGGCTTATTAAACGAATTAGATCTATAATATATCTTAGTTCCCCAATCATTAGTTGTGATTTTATGAAAAGCGAATTTACCTACCACGAGATTTATCGAATCCAATACTACAGGAGTAATCGAATGATTAATATGCTCCAGTCCGATTCCAAAAGTAACGTTACTCCTGTAAGTGCCCTGCAACCGAATGGATGGGTTAAGAAAATTATTTCTTAGTAAACTTGTTAAGCCACTATTGGCATTATTTTTATCATCTTCAGTTTCATTCCAATAACTCGGAATATCGTATCCGAGCCAAGTAGTGTTTAATACAATCGCAAAGTTTTGCTTTTTGCCCAAATATTTAAAATAATTAAGGTCCATTCGGGGGTTTTGAGCCAAATCATATTCTAAAATAAATCGAGAGCTTGGCAGCAAAAAATTTCGAGAGGTAAGATTAATATTTATTCCTGCTTTATTATCACTATCATAATGAGCTGCTATTTTAATGCTTCCTGGAGGGGCTTCTTTTACTCGAATAGTTAAGCTTTTATCATTATGATCAATGGTGTATGCAATTTTAGAAAAATAGAGAGTACCATAAAGTAAACTAATCCTTTTTTCTAGTTCATCAATATCAATAGTTTCATTTTCAGCGATTCGAAGTTTACCTAAAATTAATTCATCGGGTACCTTTGTATTGCCTTCGATAAGGATAGTATTAAATACATAATTATAAGTAACAGGAAGTTTTTTAGGAATACGTACTGGCCCAAATTTGTCTAGCGAGTCGGCTAAATGTTTAAAAATTGGCAAGAATTCTTTACCGGCCTTCTCTCCTTGCTTTACAATGGCTGGTCCATCCCAAAAACTAGCTGTAGAATATCCTTTTAAATTTGGTTCTATATAAATATCTACTAATTTAATTTGCTCCCTTGTATCGTGGGCACTCATAATAAAGGCACTTTGAGAGAGAATAGCAACCATGGAGGTTAAGTCTTCTTTTTTGTCGAGATCGCTACTTACAAATACTCCAATTATTATATCTGCACCCATATCAAGGGCTTCTTGTACCGGAAAATTTCGAATCAGCCCCCCATCTACGAAAAGGGTACTATCAATGAGTGTAGGAGTAAAGAATGTTGGTATGGACATAGATGCCCTCATAGCAAGAGGCAAAGAACCAGAATTTAAGGTTACGGCTTCACCGTTTTCAATATCGGCAGCAATGCATTCAAAAGGAATGGGTAAATCATGGAAATCGTTAATGCCATGTGCTGGCCTTGTGATTTTGTTCAAGAACATGGTTAGCTCTTGGCCTTCAATTAAACCTTGTGGCAATCCAATTTGTTTGTTTTTAATGGGTAGCTCTATGAAATATCTACCATAGAACGCTTTTTCTTCGAAAGCTACTTTGTCGAGGGGAATATCATTTGTTAAAACCGTTTCCCACTTAATTCCTAGAGCTATTTCTTTAATTTCATCTGCCGAATAGCCAATAGCATACAAAGCACCTATAATACTACCCATGCTAGTGCCGGTAATATAATCTGGATAGAGCCCTGCCTCTTCCATCGCTTTTATTACACCAATATGAGCCATCCCCTTGGCTCCTCCTCCACTCAATACTAACCCAACCTTAGGTCTTTCGTTTTTAGATTGAGCAAATGAAAATGAAACTACAAATACAAAAAATAGGGAAAGAACTATAAATGTATTTTTCATTAAAAATATTTTATTCTAGTATCACACCCATACTGGTAAATTTATCAATTCGCTGATCAATAAGTTTCTTTGAATCTAGCGTTACCAGCTCTTTGTGATTTTCAAGAATAGCCTTTTTAACAGCAGAAATTGATGTTTTAAAATCATTATGAGCACCACCTAAAGGTTCCTTAATAATTCCATCTATCAATTTATTTTTTAGCATATCAGTAGATGTAAGTTTCAAGGCTTCTGCTGCCTGTTCTTTATAATCCCAACTTCGCCATAATATTGTAGAGCAGTTTTCAGGTGAAATTACTGAATACCAAGAATTTTCTAGCATTAATACTCTATCACCAATGCCAATACCTAATGCACCACCAGAAGCACCTTCCCCAATAATAATGTTCATAATAGGCACCTTAATTTTGAACATCTCTTTTAGGTTTCGAGCAATGGCTTCTCCTTGCCCTCTTTCCTCAGCTTCTACTCCAGGAAATGCTCCTGGAGTATCAATTAAAGTAACAATAGGAATATTAAATTTTTCAGCCATTCGCATTAAACGAAGTGCTTTTCGATAGCCTTCTGGGTTGGACATGCCAAAATTACGCATTTGGCGCTGTTTAGTATTTCTACCTTTTTGCTGGCCTATAAGCATAAATGTTTGTCCATTTATTACACCTAAGCCACCTACCATCGCTTTATCATCTCGCACAGTTCTATCACCGTGCAATTCAATAAAATCTGTGGTCATACCATAGATATAATCTAGCGTGTATGGCCTTTCAGGATGCCTAGATAATTGTACTCTTTGCCAAGGAGTCAAGTTCTTAAAAGTTTCCTTTTTAAGCTTTAGTAATTTATTTTCCAACGTTTTAATAGCTTCATCTACGTTTACATCGCTGCCTTTGACAAGATCTTTCATGTCTAACAACTTTTCTTCTAATTCAACAATAGGCTTTTCGAATTCCAAATGCATAGTCTCATTATTTTTAAAGATACAAAAATATGCTCTTCCTTAATTTAATAGGCTAAAATATGTTTTTTATTAGTAATAAATTTTAAAGTACTGAAATTATTAGGTTGAAATTAAGAATGAAAAATATATTTAAAAATATTTCGGCTGAGTATTGGATATTAAAAAACTGCGGCTATTTTTGCATCACCTTAAACAAATGGTTTGGTAGTTCAGTTGGTTAGAATGCCTGCCTGTCACGCAGGAGGTCGCGAGTTCGAGTCTCGTCCAGACCGCTAAGGTAAGCCTCTAGAGTAATCTAGAGGCTTTTTT
This sequence comes from uncultured Roseivirgaceae bacterium, assembly GCA_964596935.1. GTDB lineage: Bacteria > Bacteroidota > Bacteroidia > Cytophagales > Cyclobacteriaceae > JAKISE01. The sequence goes on along the minus strand of CAZQWZ010000027.1, from coordinate 319 downwards.
GTTTTATACAGACGTTTTGCAGACGTTTTATAACGAAATGATGAGCTATTTATTCAAAAGCAATGCTCTCCAGTAATCGTCTTGCAATAAAAGCTCTATGCTTTCCTTAACATCTTCGGAAAAATATCGATGTTTCCTTTTTTTTGGCGTTTGGCATGCTTTTTAGGGCTAAATCATACCTGTATTCTCCGATTCTAGCATCGCTATTGCGGTTTAACTCTCGACAGATAACCAACTTATCTTTCTCTATAGCTTATCCAATTTTAACTTGGCTAAAACCCTTGGTCTCGCATACGCCAAATAGTGTATCTTTGCTCTG
>CAZQWZ010000026.1:0-19379 GCA_964596935.1 uncultured Roseivirgaceae bacterium | reverse complement strand
CAATGCCTACTATTTTAAGGTTTAAAATAGCAGGACTGGATTCGCAATGACGTAACTTTTTATTTTTTTAATTATGCTAATTTTTTTTCTTCTACTCCATCCAATTTTTGAATCCAAAAGTTATTATAGCCTTCGCCAAGAGTTATTCCAATAAGTTGCATTTGAAGCAATTCTAAAATTGCTAAAAAGTTAAAAATCACGGCAATTTTATTGCTCTCACTTGCAATCACACCTTCGAAAGACATTTTATTCTTATCGACCAATTTGCTCAAAATCTCCTTTTTCTTATCTGCAATAGTGTAAGGGTAAGGTATAATGGTGTGTATTGGTCTTTTTTGTTCATCTTCAAAACGAACTAATACACGCTCATACACTTTTAAAAGTTTGTATAAATCAACATCTTGAAGTTCCGATTCTACATCAGTGTTTTCAGATAACTTTTTAATCTCTTTTAAAACATTTCCTCTCTTTTCTTTTAAAGATCGGGCATCCTCCAATTCGGCTAATTCACCAATAACAGATTTGTACTTCTTATACTCTAACAAATGCCTTACAAGCTCATCGCGAGGGTCAATTTCATTACCTTCCAGATCTATCTTTTCTCGGGGCAATAGCAATTTTGCCTTAATACGCATTAGCGTAGCTGCCACCAAAATAAATTCGCTTGCAACATCTAAGCTTAATTTTTCAAGCTCATTAATATAAGCAATAAAATCCTCTGTTATTTTAGAAATTGGAATATCATATATATCAAGCTCATCTCTTTCAATAAAAAAGAGAAGGAGGTCAAAAGGACCCTCAAATAATGGCAATTTGATTTCGTAACTCAAACTATAGTCGATTAATTTGATTCAAATATATTGGTATTTGGTGTACCATAAAAGCTGAATTAGCATACTGTTAGTTAATGTTGCTAGCAGAAATAAGTAATTCCAATTACCTAAACTCTAAAATAGAGTACCTTTGTGTGTTTTATAATAGTTTCACAGAAACTAGTTATTAATTACGCCCTTAATACGATTGGCTATGAAAGTTACTCCTGGCAATTTGCTAGAAAATATAAACTCACCAGAGGAATTAAGAAAGTTAGACCGATCTAATCTAACTCAATTATCAAAAGAACTAAGAGACTATATTATTGATAGTGTTTCAGTTTATGGAGGCCATTTTGCTTCTAGCCTTGGTGTTGTTGAACTTACGGTTGCACTTCATTATGTGTTTAATACACCAGACGATCAGCTTGTTTGGGATGTGGGTCACCAAGCCTATGGCCACAAAATATTAACAGGCCGAAGATATCAGTTTCACACCAATAGAGTTTATAAGGGGATATCAGGCTTTCCTAAAAGAACTGAGAGCAAGTATGATTCGTTTGGCGTAGGCCACTCTTCCACTTCTATATCAGCCGCTCTTGGCATGGCAGTAGCCTCTGCTATAAAAGATGAAAAAGATCGCCAACATATTGCCATTATTGGCGATGGCGCTATGACGGGCGGGTTGGCTTTTGAAGCTATGAACCATGCAGGAGTTGCCAATTCAAACTTGTTGATTATTTTAAATGATAACAACATGTCGATCGACCCAAATGTGGGTGCTTTAAAGGATTATTTAACTGATATAACCACAAGCCATACGTATAATAAAATAAAAGATGAGGCTTGGAAAATACTTGGAAAGCTGAATAAACTTGGGCCCAATGCCCAAGAGCTTGCCTCCAAGTTTGAAAATAGCATAAAGTCGTTTATTCTTCAACAAAGCAACCTTTTTGAATCGTTAAACCTTCGGTATTTTGGCCCTATAGATGGGCATGATGTAGATCATTTAGTATCGGTTTTAAGCGATATGAAGAACATAAAAGGCCCTAAAATTTTACACTGTATCACAAAAAAAGGGAAAGGATTTGGCCCTGCGGAAAAAGAGCAAACAAAGTGGCACGCAACAGGTTCTTTTGATAAAGTTACGGGTGCTATTCATAAAAAAACCATTGATACGCCTCAGCCCCCTAAATACCAAGATGTATTTGGGCACACCTTAGTTGAGTTAGCAAAAAAGAACGAAAAAATTGTGGGAATAACTCCTGCCATGCCGTCAGGCTGTTCTATGAACATTATGATGGAAGCCATGCCCGACAGAGCTTTTGATGTAGGCATTGCTGAGCAACATGCCGTTACATTTTCAGCAGGTTTGGCTACCCAGGGTCTTATCCCTTTTTGCAATATTTATAGCACATTTATGCAACGTGCATACGATCAAGTTATCCACGATGTGGCTATTCAAAATTTGCCTGTAAACTTCTGCCTCGATAGAGCAGGTTTTGCAGGAGCAGATGGGCCAACACACCACGGGGCTTATGATATTGCCTATATGCGCACCATACCCAATATGATTATTGCGGCTCCAATTAACGAAAAGGAGCTTCGTAATTTGATGTTTACAGCTCAGCAACCAAGAAAAACTACGGCATTTACCATTCGTTACCCAAGAGGACAAGGTGTTATGCCCGAGTGGAGAACTCCTATGGAAGCCATTGAAATTGGCAAGGGCGAAATAATTTTAAAAGGTACCGATATTGCCCTTTTAACCATTGGGCATGTAGGCAATTTTGCCCTAGATGCTGCCAAAGAATTGGCAAATGAAGGTGTTTCTGCAGCAGTTTATAATATGCGTTTTGTTAAGCCGCTAGATCAAGATTTGCTGCATGAAATAATGAGCAAGTACAAGAAAGTAATAACCATTGAAGATGGAACTATTGTTGGTGGTTTTGGTAGTGCAATTATAGAGTTTAACTCTGATAATGATTACACTCCTCAAGTGAAGCGTTTAGGGATTCCTGACGAAATTATTGAACATGGCACGCAAGAGCAACTGCAACACCAATGTGGATTTGATAAAGATGGAATTGTTAAAACTGCCTTAGAAATGGTTAATGCTAAAAAGCACACTTTAGCTTAATGGGTAAACCTAATACCGCATTAGTTTTATTACACGGTTATTGCGAAGACAGTTCTCTTTGGAACGACATTACTCCTAATCTAAATTTTGAAGGTGAAATAATCACGCCCAATTTGCCTGGCTTTGGAAACACTGAATTAATATCAAACAAATTTACTTTAGAAGACATTGCTACATCCATTTACAATAATTTAAAGGATAGTGGTGTAGAAAAATGTATTTGTATTGGTCATTCTTTAGGAGGATATATTACACTCGCATTAAAAGATACATTTCCAAACTTTGTTTCTTCTATAGGGCTATTACACTCAACTTCATTTGCTGATACCTCCGAAAAAATTGCATTAAGAAATAAACTCATCAAATTTCTTAATCATAATCCTCCTAAAAGCTTTTTAACAACTTTTGCTCCTTCCTTATTTTTAGATACCAACAAAAACAAGCTTAGGCCTAAAGTTGAAAAGGTAATTAATATGTCTAATGGCTTGGATAGTAAGCCAATTCAAGCCTATGCCAAAGCTATGCGAGATAGAAAGGATTATTCTGAGCTTTTATACAATGAGGAACAACCTCTTTTTATTGCAGGAGAAATGGACGAATTAATACCTATTGCTGATAGCAAAAAGCAAATTTCTAAAATTAAGAATCCAGCTAATTGTTATCTACTCGAAAACGTTGCACATATAGGAATGTACGAAAGCCCCTCAATTATCATTAACGCAATAAATAAGTTTGTAAGTAATAATCGGTAGCGTAATCGTTGATATTCTATTCAAAAATCATTTATATTGTATAATATTACTGTTTGATTCTCAAAAAATCATATAGTAATACCAAACCTAACAACTGAAAACCTAACAAACGATGGAAGAAGCTCCCTTACAATTTATTGAAACTTGGAATACTTGGGGCAGAATAGCTGCTATCATATTTATTGCCATAGCTATTCTCAGAACTGCTGTCCATTTTCTAAAACTAGCTATTACGAAGGATGCCAAAATACGCTATGACTACATTACTGAGAACGAAATATCTGCTCTCTGGATGTCAACGGTGCTGCTATTATTAGGAGCTGGAATTTTAGTAAATTCATTTATTTCCGAAATTGGTGTTTTCTGGTTTATTATAAGAGGGTTTGTAACCCTTGTCGTTGGTTTCCTAATTGGAGTAATTGCTAGCAACATGCTTAAATTTTACTATCCATTTAGCCTAGAAAAAAGATTAAAAAAACTCAGATTTAAACCTAGAATTTCTCCCAAAACGGGCAAGCCTATGAAATTGATGAGTGAAGACGAGGAAGATGTGTACCTAGATGAAGGTATGCAAGCAGAAGAAGATGTTTTTAGTATTGATTATGATGTTTGGTTAGACGAAGAAACAGGGTTTACAAAAATTGAGAAATATTCTGGTCATTTACATGCTACTGAATGCCCAGAGTGTGGATATCAAACTTTTAAAGTTATAAAAGAAGATGTTATTCGTAAGCCAACTTCAGACGAAGATGGGGAGTTAATTAAGTATTACGAATGTGGTTTTTGCGATCACAGGGCGCAATCTACTCACAGAATTGGGCAACTTGTAGTCCATGATGATTCATCAGAGACGGATGCAGCTACTGCCTAGTTCGTCTTCTTTAGTAATCGTGATCTCGAACAAATTTATTTTTAACTGACATACCTAGTGTGTCAGTTTTTTCTTCTTCCATTAGTTCATAATCATTCAAAACAGGCTGGCCAGCATCTACCCAAGCACTAAACCAAAGGCTGCTTACTCTATAAATGGCGGCACGCATACGCTGCTCAACAACGCCTCCACCATCTTTATTATAAACGGAGGAGTAATATTCAGAAGGCATTCTAACAACTCGTTTGCCCTTTTGCATATAGGCATATTTTTTATCCTCACCTACCTTTAATGTTATTTCAGCTTCTAAGGTAAGCATTGGTTCTAATAGCGCGTTCGATTCGATTATAGTTTGCCACAACTCACCTTGCACATCCTCAATGTAAGTAGCTCTTTCTGTGAATAAATCATAGGTATCAAAATATAACTCGGGCAACCTCGATTCCCAAAAAGCATGAACCCCTAATTGCCCACTAAACTGCCCATTATAATTACTGGTAGTATGTAAAGGCACGTGAGCATCTGCCACATAATGCCCCAAATCTGCAGATATTTTTATAATTCGCTTATAATCTTTGGCAGCCATTGCCTTTACAAGGCCGTGATAAACAAAAAATGTATTCCAAGGAACAGTACCTCTTTCTTCTAGGTATTCCTTCCCATAAGCATCAACGGCTTGGTTCCAATATTTGGGTAGTGGAAATGAATCATACAAATCCAAGTCTATATAATGCTTCATGCCTTCCTCAGCAATTACATACCTACGTTGATCAGGAGCAACTGACCATTTAATGATTTCTTTGGAATGAGATTTATAAAAACTCCGTAATTCATTGGGTAAAGCATAAATAGCTAGCTCATTTATTTTTTTATGCCCAAAGAAACCCCATTCCTCTTTAGGTGATGAAAACAAAGAGATGAGACCAATAAATGATAAAAAGAGTGTAATTTGCATTGCACATGCATAATAGAGTAAAAATATTTAAAATCAACTCTTTGCATTCAAAATAATAACAACTACATTTGCACTCTCAAATTTTGAAAGGCAAGTAAGAATTATATATACATTATGGCAAATCATAAGTCAGCTTTAAAAAGAATAAGATCGAATAATGCCAAGAGGCTAAGAAATCGATACCAAGCAAAATCTACACGTACTTTTATCAAAGAATTAAAAAATTCTACTGATAAAGCAACGGCACAAGAATTACTTAAAAAAGTAACAGCAATGATTGATAAATTGGCTAAAAGAAACATTATTCACAAGAATAAGGCAGCCCATAACAAATCAAAGCTTACGAAATTTGTAAATAACTTATAAGTAGTTATTGTAAAATATTTAAAGGCCTACCCTAAACGGTAGGCTTTTTTTATGAACCTACTCATCAAAAATATCTTCCTGTTTCTATTTATTCGCAATAAAATTATATCTTCGAGAGAAATACTCGTTTATTAATTGGAAGAAATAAGAACATCTATAAAGTATTGGGCCGAAGAAGATAGACCTAGAGAAAAATTACTTCTAAAGGGGAAATCCGTTTTATCCAAAGCCGAGCTTATAGGCATTCTTATTGGTTCGGGCACAAAAACCTTAACAGCCGTTGACCTTGCCAAACAAATATTGCAGTCTGTTGATAATAATCTTAATTTACTTGCCAAACTTTCAATTACTGACCTTAAAAAATTTAAAGGCATTGGCGAAGCAAAAGCCATAAGCATTATTAGTGCATTAGAACTTGGCAGAAGAAGAAAAGATGCAGATCAACCAAAAGCTATTAAGATAACAAGTTCTAAAACGGTATATGAAATAATGTATCCACACCTCCAAGATTTGCAACATGAAGAATTCTGGATTATTCTTCTCAACAGAACTAATCAACTTATAAAACCTGTAGTTATTAGCCAAGGAGGAGTATCAGGAACGGTTGCAGATCCTAAACTAATTTTTAAATATGCATTAGAGGCACTGGCAAGCAATATTATTTTAGTACACAACCACCCTTCGGGTAATAAAACTCCAAGCCAAATTGATATTAAGCTAACCCAAAGGCTTAAACAAGCTGGTACATTACTTGAAATCCCAGTGTTAGATCATCTTATCTATACCGATTCTGGCTACCTTAGCATGGCAGATGAAGGACTCTTTTAAGTAGATTTGAAAATGAAAAAAATAGGATTAGTTAGCGCTTCAATAATAGCATCTCTTGTTGTTTATTGGTTCTTCTTTAAAAAAGAAAATCCTCAGGGTTATAAAAATCATATCACCATTTATAGGCACGAGCGATCTGAATTTTTTAAGTACTCTCCCGAGTCGCCATTTTTAACACAGAAAGTAAATTTTACCTATTTAGGTTATTACCCAGCAACCCTTGAATTAAAAATAAAGGCTGATTTTGAAAAAAATCCAAACTTGGATACTGTTTCCTTAGCCACAAGTACCGGTACCATTGATAAGTTTATCATTATTGGAACAGCAAATTTCAACTTTAACAAATCAAAAAATAGCCTATTAGTGTTAGGCTCAATCAACCCAAACGATCAATCTCTTTTTATACCCTACTTAGATAAAACTAGTGGAGAATCTACCTATGGAGGAGGGCGATACTTGGATGTTGATGCTCCAAACGGCAATTCTATTCTTTTAGATTTTAACAAAAGCTATAATCCGTATTGTGCTTATACCGATGCTTACACTTGCCCTTTCCCTCCTAAAGAAAACAGGCTAACTATTGCAATAGAAGCCGGGGAAAAATCATACCAAGGGCATTAATCCTAGTGGCTTCAAATTGATTATCAACTTTGCATCATTGTGCCTTAGTGATTACATCCTAAATCACTAAATTTGTGAGCTAATTTATTGAATACATGAAAATTTCTTATAACTGGTTACGCCAGTATATTGATATAGAAAAAACTCCTGAAGAGCTTTCTGAAATATTAACAGATACAGGACTTGAAGTTGAAGGAGTTGAAAAGTTTGAAGCCATTAAAGGTGGACTTCAAGGGCTAGTTATTGGCAAAGTACTTACCTGTAGCAAACACCCAAATGCCGATAAATTAAGTATTACTACGGTTGATATTGGAAATGGAGCAATCTCTCCTATTGTGTGTGGCGCCCCCAATGTGGCCGAAGGACAAACTGTAGTTGTTGCTACTGTTGGAACAATGCTGTACCCTACAGAAGGCGATGCCTTTAAAATTAAAAAAGCAAAAATTAGAGGAGAAGTATCTGAAGGCATGATTTGTGCCGAAGATGAAATTGGATTAGGTGCAGGTCATGATGGCATTATGGTGTTGGATACAGAACTAGCACCTGGCACTCCTGCTCTTAACTATTTTAATATTGAAACAGATTATGTGTTTGAAATAGGACTTACCCCCAACCGGTCAGATGCTATTTCGCACCTTGGCACAGCCAGAGATGTAAAAGCAGTAACTGAAAAAGACATTACTTGGCCATCTGTTGATTCATTTAAACAAGATGATAACTCACTTCCTATCGTTGTAACCGTTGAAAATTTAGAAGCTTGCTCTCGTTACTCTGGAGTAACATTAGGTAATATAACAGTTACAGAATCACCCGATTGGTTGAAGAATAGATTGCTATCAATTGGGTTATCTCCCATAAATAATGTGGTTGATATTACCAATTTTGTAATGCACGAAACAGGACAACCATTGCATGCATTTGATTACGAAAAAATTAGTGGCTCCAAAGTAGTAGTTAAAACTTTGGCAGCAAATACACCTTTTACCACGCTTGATGATAAAGAGCGAAAGCTTAAAGCACAAGATTTAATGATTTGCGATGGCGAAAAACCCATGTGTATTGGAGGGGTTTTTGGCGGAGCCACTTCTGGGGTATCGGACTCAACCACAAGCATTTTTTTAGAATCTGCTTATTTCGATGCAGCTTATATTCGTAAATCTGCTATGGTTCATCAGTTAAAAACAGATGCTTCGTTTAGATTTGAAAGAGGCACAGACCCTAACGCTACCATTTATGCTCTAAAAAGAGCAGCTCTTTTATTAAAAGAATTGGCAGGTGCAACCATCTCTTCAGAGATTATCGACATTTACCCAAATCCAATTTTAGAACTTGAAATACCTGTTACATACCACAATATAAATAGACTTATTGGTCAAGAAATTCCTAAAGAAAAGGTTCGTTCAATTCTTAATTTATTAGATATTAAGTGTGAGAACACTACTGAGGAAGGATTTACTGCTATTATTCCAACTTTTAGAGTTGATGTTACCAGAGAAGCAGATGTAATTGAAGAAATTCTAAGAATTTATGGCTTTAATAATATCAAATTACCAGCAAGTGTTGGCTCAAGCTTTTTAGCAAATTCTCAGTCGAAAGATTTCGATAAAATTCAACAAAAAATATCTTCGTATTTAGTTGGCAATGGTTTTTTCGAAATGATGACTAATTCGCTAACCAAGCCAGAGTATGCAGAACTTTCTACCACAGTTGATGAAAAAGAACACGTTATTATTTTAAATAAATTAAGCGAAGATTTAGGTGTTATGCGCCAAAACCTGCTTTTTTCTGGCCTGGAAGTAATTGCTCGTAATATTAACCACAAGCAAAAAGACTTAAAAGTATTTGAATTTGGCAAACAATATTTTAAAAAAGAAGATAGTTACAAAGAAGAAAAAAGGCTAGCACTATTTATAACTGGTTTAGAAAAAGAGAAGCAGTGGAGTGGCGATGAAGTTTCAACTGAATTTTATCAATTGAAAGGAATAGGAGAAAACATTTTAGCAAAAATGAATTTGAAAATATCTGAAGTTAAAAAATCAACCTCAGACATTTTTAATTATGGGCTAAGCTTTCAACTAGGCCAAAAAACTGCCTTGGAAATTGGCAGTGTCAGCACAAAAATTCTTAAATCGTTAGGCATTAAGCAAGAAGTGTTGTTCGCAAGTTTCGATTGGGGCTTGCTTTTACGCAAGACAAATGATAATATTATGGTGAAGCAAGTTTCGAAGTACCCTGCAGTGCGTAGAGACCTTTCACTAGTAATAAACAAATCAGTTTCGTATCAAAATATTCTTGCACTTACGCGTAAGACAGAAAGAAACTTGATTAAATCAGTTGATGTTTTTGATTTATACGAAGGTGATAGAATTGAAGAAAGCAAAAAGTCTTATTCAATTAAATTTATTCTTCAAGATGATAAAAAAACATTAACAGATAAAGTAATTGATAAAACAATGAAAAGATTAATGGCTATGTTTGAAAAAGAATTAGGAGCCATAATCAGACAGTAAGAAATATGGAGAATCAAGCCCTTCAAAATGAATTTCAATCACTCGAACGCAAAATTAATTTGCTGTTAAACCAGTTTGCTGGTGTAAAGCAAAAAAATGAGCAATTAAGTACAGAAAATCAAGAGCTAAATAAACAACTGAAGGCTAAAACTGAACAGATTCAAAATTTTCAAAATCAAATAAAAATTAGTAAAATTGCAGGAAGCATAGGGACAGACAACGAGGATGTTTCCAAGCTAAAAGATAAGATTGACGATTACGTTAACGAAATTGATTATTGTATTGCTCAACTAAGCCGTTAAGGCACTTTTGTAAATGGATAAGCTTTCAATAAAAATAAAAATAGCCGATAGGGAATACCCCATGAAGGTAGAACCAGAAGAGGAAGAACGAATAAGAAGGGCTGGGAAAATCGTTAACGAAAAAATAAAACTATTCAAAAGCCAATTTGGAATAGATGATAAACAAGATTTATTAGCAATGGTGGCTTTTGATGCACTGGTTGAAAGACTAAAAACCGAAGGTGGAGGCGTTTCAGACGATATGCTTAAAGAAAAATTATCCGGTTTAAATAGCCTTATATCACAATCTCTCTAATAGCTTAACTCCGCACTGTTTGCCCATTTGTATAAACATATAAAGGGTTAACACATGACAGATTTAATATACATTCTAGTAACTGGATTGGTTGCTTTAGTTGCAGGTATTGTCATAGGCAAAGTATTATTTGCCAAAGCAAACAAGGCCGAAGAACAAAAAGCAAAGCAGAACGCTTCTTTAATTTTAAAGAAAGCAGAAATAGAAGCTGAAGAAGTTAAAAAAGAAAAAATTTTTGAAGCAAAGGAGAGATTTATTAAACTAAAATCAGAGTTTGATGAAGAAACCAACCGTAAGAGAAATCAAATAATTTCGAACGAGAATAAGCTCAAGCAACGAGATCAAAACCTCTCGAAACAAATTGAGCAAAACAAAAGAAAATCTACCGAGTACGAGCAACTAACAGAGAAGCTTAACATTCAGCTAGACATTGTTAATGGCAAAAAAGAGGAGCTAGATAAATTTAATGAGCAAAAAGTTTCAATCCTTGAAAAAATAGCAAACTTATCTGCTGAAGAAGCAAGAGACGAAATTATTGAAACATTGCAAGATGAAGCTCGCACCAGAGCATCTGCGCAAATAAAAGATATTGTTGAAGAAGCCAAACTTTCAGCAACTAAGCAAGCTAAAAAGATTGTACTCGAAACTATTCAACGTACAGCTACTGAGCATGCTATTGAAAATTGTGTTTCGGTTTTCAATTTAGAAAGCGATGAAGTAAAGGGGAAAATTATTGGCCGTGAAGGTAGAAATATTAGAGCACTAGAAGCTGCTACTGGTATCGAAATAATTGTTGATGATACACCAGAGGCAATAATTATTTCAGGATTTGACCCTGTTCGTAGAGAGATCGCTCGTTTATCGTTGCACCGATTGGTAACCGATGGGCGTATTCACCCAGCTCGTATTGAAGAGATTGTTGCCAAAACAAAGAAAAACATTGAAGAAGAAATAATTGAAATTGGCGAACGAACTGTTATTGATTTAGGCATCCATGGATTACACCCCGAGCTAATTAAGATGATAGGTCGTATGCGTTTCCGTTCATCGTATGGGCAAAACCTATTACAGCACTCGCGTGAAGTGGCAAACCTTTGTGCAATTATGGCTGCTGAAATTGGTCTTAACCCTAAGCAAGCCAAGCGTGCTGGTTTACTGCATGATATTGGCAAAGTGTGGTTCGAAGAATCAGAGAAGCCTCATGCTATCATAGGCATGGAGTTAGCACTAAAATATAAAGAGCATCCAAAAATTTGTAATGCCATTGGAGCTCACCACGATGAAATTGAAATGACTTCTATGATCTCTCCAATTATTCAGGCCTGTGATGCTATTTCTGGTGCTCGCCCTGGAGCTCGTAGAGAAGTAATGGAATCTTATATTAAAAGATTGAAAGATCTCGAGAGCCTTGCAATGGCATTTGATGGCGTTAATAAGTGCTATGCCATTCAAGCAGGTAGAGAACTTCGTGTAATGGTAGATGCTGATTCAGTATCTGATAAAATTGCTAGCCAATTATCCTTTGATATTTCTCAAAAAATAGAAACGGATATGCAATACCCAGGACAAATTAAAGTAACCGTTATTCGAGAAATGAGAGCGGTTGCATTTGCAAGGTAAAGCATAACACTTATTCAAAATGTTATTTCGCAATGCAATGGAGAAATCTTAGCCATTTAGAAAGTCTTGCTAGATGGTTAAGACTCCTACGGAGTAACCTGCTAATTGAAAACAAAAAAGGGGAACGATTATCGTTCCCCTTTTTTTGTGTCTGTTTTTATCGTCATTGCCCAGTGTAAAACTGGGTAATCTTTGTGAGGCTACCGCCTCACCTCGGTTGGTTAACCGAGAGGATTATCTGGTCTTACGCCAGATAATGAAATGACGTTCAATCGCATTTTATCCTTTCATCACTTTAGCCATCATCTCACCAATATCAGCCGGAGACTGAACTACGTGCAATCCACACTCAGCCATAATACGCATTTTAGCGGCTGCAGTATCATCATCACCGCCAATAATAGCCCCAGCATGCCCCATTCTTTTGCCTTTTGGTGCAGTTTGCCCTGCAATAAACCCAACCACTGGTTTAGGGTTTCCTTGAGCTTTTATCCAACGAGCAGCATCTGCTTCGAAGTTACCACCAATCTCTCCTATCATTACAATACCATCTGTTTCAGGATCGTTCATAAAAAGCTCTACCGCCTCTTTGGTTGAAGTGCCAATGATTGGGTCTCCCCCAATACCAATTGCAGAAGAAATTCCCATACCTGCTTTTACCACCTGATCAGCAGCTTCATAGGTAAGAGTGCCAGATTTAGATACAATACCAATTCTACCTTTCTTAAAAACGAACCCAGGCATAATGCCCACCTTAGCTTCTCCTGGAGTAATTACACCAGGGCAATTGGGCCCAATAAGTGTTACATCTTTAGTACTAATATATTCTTTTGCCAACATCATATCTTTAGTTGGTATTCCTTCGGTTATAGCAACAATAACTTTTATGCCTGCATCAGCAGCTTCCATAATAGCATCAGCAGCAAAAGCAGGTGGTACAAAAATAATAGTAACGTTAGCTCCTGTTTTTGCTACAGCATCAGCAACTGTATTAAACACAGGTTTATCAAGATGCGTTTGACCTCCTTTACCGGGTGTTACACCCCCAACTACATTTGTACCATATTCAATCATTTGGCTTGCATGGAATGTGCCTTCCGAACCAGTAAATCCTTGCACAATTACTTTAGAATCTTTATTTACTAAAACGCTCATTTTCTTGATTTTTCGCTACCACTATTGGTGGTGCAAAAGTAATCGAAATGTACCGTTTAGCAAACAGTATTTAATGCCAATAATAAGATATTAACCTACCCCGAAGCAGAGCCATCGGGGTAGTAAGTTGAATTTATTCCCGCACCAGAGGTTGGGGTATTTAATCAAATGGGCTTTCGCCCTACTAATAATTTGTACGATTTTGCTGTTCGCAATTGCACAAACTGTACACAACCGTACAGAGCAATTAGATTAAAACACTACAGATAAGCTGTAATACCCTTTTATGTTATTGGCACACTAGTTGGAATAAAGCAAGTGGTTAAGTACTCAAAATAAAACTACTCAATATCCCCCGAAGGGAATACTTCGGAACAACACTTTTCAAGTTTAGGTTAAGGAGGAGCTGCTAATGCAGCTCCTCCTTTTTTTTGTTACAAAATTTGAATAATTTGGACGTAAATTAATTTACTATCTTAATGAAAAAGTTTTTACTCACCCTTTTTGCCATACTATTTATACTTTTTGTTTCCGCTTATTTATTTTTGCAAAACACAAAACCCACCTATTCAGGAGATTTAGTGATTGAGGGTTTAATTGACCAAGTAGAGGTTAAATATGATACCTATGGTATTCCTCATATATATGCTAAAAATGAGACTGATGCCTACAAAGCATTAGGCTATGTGCATGCCCAAGAAAGGCTTTTTCAAATGGAAATGATTCGAAGAGTTGCTACGGGCACTCTTGCCGAAATACTGGGTTCTGACTTGCTATATGTTGATAAACTTTTTAGAACCCTTGGTTTAGCGCAAAAATCGAAAAAGTTTGCCCAACAATTTCAAGCTTCATCTGAAAAACACAAACAAGCAACCTTAGCCTATATTGATGGTATTAACACTTTTATTGCCAATGGCTCAACCCCAATTGAATTTACCATAATTGGCATACCTAAAAAAGAGTTTACTGTTGAAGATGCTTATAGTGCTGCAGGCTATATCTCATTTGGTTTTGCAGAAGGGTTTAAAGTTGATCCAATTTTATCTCAATTGGTAAACAAACATGGCGCTCATTATTTAGAGGATTTAAAACTTAATTCTCCTAAAAATGCAGTTCGAATTCAATCTTTTCCTAAAATAGACTCAAGCCAATTAACCTCTTTGGCTCAAGTAATTGAAAAAATTCCTATTCCGCTTTTTATAGGTAGCAATAGCTGGATACTTGCTGGCAGCAAAACAAAATCAGGGAAACCTGTATTTGAAAACGATACCCATATTGGATACTCGCAACCATCTGTTTGGTTCGAAGCTCATGTGGAATACCCCGGATTTAGCCATTATGGTCATTACTTGGCAGGGGTGCCATTTGCATTATTAGGTCATAATAATTTTGCCGCACTTGGTTTAACCATGTTCGAAAACGATGATGTTGATTTTTATGCTGAAAAAGAAAACCTGAACAATCGCAACCAAGTTTGGAGTAATGGGCTTTGGAAAGACCTTGATACAAGAACTGAAATTATAAAAATCAAAGATCAAATTGCTGACACCATCATTGTACGAACGTCATCACACGGACCAATCGTAAATGATATTTTCTTTAAAGAAGATGAAAACAAAGCACCAATTTCTGCTTGGTGGTCGTACTTGCATTATTCATCGGATCTGTTTGCAGCTCTGTATCAATTAAATCACGTTTCATCCATTGACGATGCACGTAAAGGAGCCTCAATGATTGAAGCCCCTGGGTTAAACGTAATGTACGCTGACATTGATAATAACATTGCCTGGTGGGCATGTGCTAAATTACCTATTAGGCCATCACACGTTAATCCAAAACTAGTTTTGGATGGCAGTTCAGGTAAAGACGATATCCTTGGGTATTATGATTTCACAAAAAACCCTCAAGCAGAAAACCCTCCTTGGGGCTATGTGTATTCGGCCAACAACCAACCCGATACGGTAGATGGCGTACTTTACCCAGGCTATTACTACCCAAAATACCGTGCTGGCAGAATAGTTGAATTAATTGATAATGCTAAAAATTGGACCGCTGATAACTCTAAACACATGGCTGCGGATGTAACTTCTAAGGAACAAGCAAAAATCGCCCATATGATGGCGGGGTTTTTAGGAACATCAGAAGATCCATTAAAATCTAACATAATAGATCAATTAAAAAGTTGGGATGGAAACCATCAAATTGATCAAATTGAACCTAGCATACATTACACCTTTCAGGCTTGGTTTCTTTACTACACCATGAGTGATGAACTAGGCTACGAGAATTTAAAAAGCATAAACGCAACTTCTATTTTAAAATCGAGCTACCTAACATTTTTCGAAAACGAAAACTCTGTTTGGTGGGATGACGTAACTACTCCTGAAAAAGAAACAAGAAGTGATATCCTAACTAAAACCTTAAATTCAACCGTAGCTACGCTTGAAAAGAATTACAATAGCTCCAATCCGCAAGATTGGTTGTGGGGCAAGATTCACACCATCACTCATAACCATCCGCTTGGGCAAGTAGATGCTTTAAAAGCCTATTTTAGTGTGGGGCCGATTCCGATAAAGGGTGGTAACGAGGTTATTAATAATCAAATGTTTGCGCTAGATACCACGGGCATATTTTCGGTAGTTGCTGGCCCAGCAGTTCGTACGGTTATCGACTTAAGCAATATGAATGGTGCAGAAAGTATAAACCCAACGGGGCAATCAGGTAATTTTCTAAGTAAACATTATAAAAACCAAGCTCAAATGTTTGTAGATGTTGAATACAGGCCTCAATTAATGGATTCGTTAGATATCGTAAACGACACCCAATCAATTTTGATGTTAAACCCTTCTAACTAAATTAAGTGGACTCAAATAAACTTAAAAATAAGCTGTACATCATAATTTTTAAAACTGACACCTTTTGGGGTAAAGCATTTGATGTAGCACTTCTAATATCCATATTACTGAGTGTAATAACGGTAGCATTAGAAAGCGTTAAGTCTCTTAACAATCTATATCACAACCTTTTCATTACATTAGAATGGGGGTTTACTTTCCTTTTTACACTAGAATATATGTTACGCCTTTGGATAACTTCGGAAAAGCGAAAGTATATTTTTAGTTTTTTTGGAATCATAGATTTATTATCAACGTTACCAACATATATAGGCCTTGTGTTAACAGGTGCACACACTTTGGTGGTTTTAAGAAGCTTTCGGCTACTCCGTGTTTTTAGAATTTTTAAACTAGCACGCTTTGTAGGAGAAGCGTCTCAGCTAAAAAAAGCCCTTAAATCTAGCCAGCCCAAAATAATTGTGTTTATTACAGCCATAAGCATTATTGTAGTAATAATGGGCACCATTATGTACATCGTTGAAGGAGGCGAGAACGGGTTTACGAGCATCCCTCAATCTATTTATTGGGCTATTGTTACCCTTACCACAGTAGGCTATGGAGATATTGCACCTGTTACAGTTATAGGTAAATCATTAGCTGCGTTAATTATGATTTTAGGCTATGCAATTATTGCTGTGCCCACAGGTATTGTAACCGCAGAAATCAGCAAAACCATGTATGGTAGCAAATCTATAGCAAACAAAGAATGCACTAATTGCGGGCAAAAAAATCATGAAAAAGAAGCCAATTATTGTAAAAATTGTGGAGAAGAAATTGCCTAAAACTAGCGCTTAAGAAACTTATAGGTTTTACTAAAACCAGTAGCTTCATCTTTAACTGCTAAGAGGTAATACCCAGCAGGAAAATTTTTAACATCAATCGTAAATTCATTGATATCTGTTTTTTCTGATACTACAGTTAGTTTATTTCCTAAAATGGTATGAATAACAATTTTAGGGTTTACCAAATTAGATGCTTCAATAGTTACCTTTAAAAAATCTACACTTGGGTTAGGGTAGATTTGAATTTGATTTTCGATTTTTAAATCGTTTGTTGAGTATGAAAGAAATTCAGGCTCATTTTGAGCAAATGATACCGTACCAATAAAAATTATTAACGATAAACTAAAAATAAATTTAACTTTTTTCATAATACTTATTTTGCCTACATAGGCAAGAATCAGACCAAAAGGTTTAATTCACTTCTACAAATAACGCACTTTTTATGAAAAGGTTTACTTTAATGAAATAAATACATCAGAAATTCGTTCCACGATGTTCGATGCCCGTAAAGAAGATTCTCCCAGCCTACTCTTTGCAATATTCCCAGCTAACCCATGATAAGCCAAGCGGCTGCTTGCAAAGAAGTGTGGCCTTATGCCAATAAAGAGGTTAGAATACCAGTTAGCACATCTCCGCTTCCGGCAGTTACCATGCCCGCATTACCCGTTAAATTAAACCAAATTTTGCCTGTGAGTCCACTCCAAAAACAGACATCTTTCACAAAAGGAGTTATTTTGAATGAGATTTTTGTTTTTTGATTTTCGTTGATGCTGAGTATCAACAAATTGAAAAAAGTAAACATGTCGTTAAAAGTCCCGAAAGCTTTCGGGATTAATTTTGTGTGTTTTCTATTAAATTCGTGGTAAATCTCCTTGAATTACTGTTTTGTTTAGAACTTAACCCTTAAATTTAGCTACAATATTGTAATTTTTAAAGCCTCCTATCTCTCTTCCTCCTATCAGGTTTAATTCTATCCAAGATTTAACTCTATACTTTAATTTTTCATGTTTACGTAAATCTCTGTTAGCATCGGGCTTACCTGTATATTGCAACTTACTCCCCCAGTCTATCTTGCTAATTTTGTCGCTCATTATCTTAGGCTGAGTGCCTTTAAAAACGGGCACTTTATTTAGTGGCCCATAATCAAACTCTTTTATAATGGAGTCAACCTTTTTGCCTTCCCACGTTTTAGCCATCCTATCTTGTTTTGTTGCCATGGTATAAGGAGGCCTTACCCACCCATAATGATAAATATAAGCCGGTATTGTAGCAACATTTAGTTTACGTGCTCCTTGTTTAGTTAGGTAAAAATCAGTGGTTGGCTCAAAATTTTTATAATATCTAAACGATTGGGCATCTCGCCAGGAATGTATTTGAGGTAAATTTCTGATTATTCTTACTTCACACGGATACCAACCATGATGCGTAAAGCAATGGTTATAATCGCCCCAAAAATGCCTGTAGTTAAACAAGAATCCCTCAATGCTTGCATTAAGCAAATAATGGTTGCAGGCTTTTTTAATAATAGGCAGGTATTTTTCATGTACAACTTCATCTACTTGTAAGTAAAAAAGCCAATCTCCCTTACACTCATTTTTAGCAACGTCAGATAAATAGGAATATAGCGTATTCTTACTATATTTTTCAGGCTCCCATTTTGCCCTAACAATTTTTATTTTATCACTGTTAATTGATTGTATCACAGCTAAAGTAGAATCATCTTCATCTCCTTCTATATAGGCAATTACAAATTCATCTACTAAATCAAGAATAGAAAGAATTGACTCCTTTAAGGGGTAACCCAACTTTATTGCATTTCTAACAAATGTATATCCACTAATCGTCATGATTTTTTTTAATTCTAGCACTTTACTACACAATACTATTCTAATTTTGGCAAATGCGAATAGGATTTGAAGCCAAACGGCTTTTTTTAAATGATCGAGGGCTTGGCAATTATGCTAGAAATTTGCTCTATGGGCTTATAAAGTATTACTCAGAAAACGATTACCATTTATACACCACCAAATATTCGGATCAACATATTAATAAAGATTTAATAAACCCAGATAACGTTACAATTCATAAGCCCACTGGGCTGTTGGGCACATTATCTAAAAGTGCATGGCGAAGCTTACAGTTAGGAAGTTCCACCTCAAAAGATAATTTGGATGTGTTTCATGGGCTCGCACAAGAATTGCCTAAGGATATAAGAAAGTCGAAGGCCAAATCTATAGTTACAATTCACGACATGATATTTTTAAAACATCCAAAATTTTACAATCCTATTGATAGAAAAATATACTTTAACAAAGTAAAGTTTGCAGTTAATAGTGCAGACCATATAGTAGCAATATCGGAACAAACTAAAACTGACATTTTAAATACCTTTAAAATTTCGGAAGATAAAATAAGCGTTATATACCAAAGCTGCAACGAGGTTTTTTACGATACACGAAGCGAAGAAGAGCTAGAA
>CAZQWZ010000025.1:9905-19536 GCA_964596935.1 uncultured Roseivirgaceae bacterium | reverse complement strand
AAAATTTAATTTATGAATACACTTAGCTTCATTATCTGGAATTTCGACCCCACATTTTTTACACTAGACTTATCAGGAATTGGACTGGGAGTGTTTCCAATCCGATGGTATGGGCTGTTTTTTGCTATGGGCTTTTTAATTAGCCAGCAAGTAATGTTTTACATCCAAAAAAAGGAAGCTGGTAGCGAATTAGAAAAACGAAAAATAGCGGAAAAGCATGTTGAAAGCATAACCATTTATATGATTATCGCCACCATTGTTGGTGCTAGGTTAGGTCATGTAATGTTTTACCAACCCATGGATTACTTGGCCAATCCATTACGAATATTAAATTTAAGAGAAGGCGGATTAGCAAGCCACGGTGGTGGTTTAGGTATATTTTTCTCATTATGGTTATTCTCGAAATATCGCTTTAGCTTTCAAGAAGGTTCTTTAAAAAACATATTCTTTATAAAATTTAACAGAGGTTATAGCTACCCTCAAATACTAGATAGAGTGGCCATTGTGATTGGCATAGTTGGAGTACTGATACGCTTTGGTAATTTTACTAATTCCGAAATTATCGGCAAACCAACCAATTCTGATTGGGGCGTTGTTTTTGCAAGGCAAGCCACAGACGCACTTACTTATGACCCTAATGGTACTGGATGGATTGAGGAAGTATCATACCAAAAAGATGAAAGTAGAGAAATTACGGATGGACACGTACCCATTCTTGTAAATATTACTTTTAAGAAAAAACCTTTTGAAGAGGCTAGAATTGAATCGTTTCTTAATTCTGGAATTAAAAGGGTGCTAAATCGAACATCAGATCATTTCTATGAACCTAGTGATCACGATCTGGACTTTACACTAAGCCAACAACAAGGACAATACACAGCTATCATTAGTACTTTCGGTATTGCTCGTCAGCCTTCACAGCTATATGAATCACTATCTAGTTTGCTGATTTTTATTTTCTTATTTTACATGTGGAATAGAAATAAGATTAAGACACCACCAGGTTTATTATTTGGATTGCTAATGTCAATTATGTTTACCCTCAGGTTCTTATACGAATTTACCAAGGAAAACCAAGTTGATTTTGAAGAAGGAATGGTGCTTAACATGGGCCAATGGTTAAGTATTCCGTTTGTATTGGCAGGTGTTGGAATGATTATTTATTCTATGAAGAATAAAGACCAAGTTCAAGGAACAGGGTCATAACCACTACCACCCCAAGGATGGCAACTAGCAATTCGCTTAGCTGCTAACTTGCCTCCTTTTAGCACACCATGTTTCATTAATGCTTGTTTGCTATATTCTGAACAAGTAGGTGTATATCTACAGGAAGAGGGTAATAATGGAGAAATAGCATATTGATAAAACAAGATTGGGACCGTTGCAATTTTTCTAAAAATGACTTTTGGTTTCTTATCCATCGCTACATTCTAGCTGCCATAAACAATGATAAATCTTTGTAAGGCAGGTTATACTTCTTAGCTATATATCTACTTGTAATTCCTCCTTTATAAGCATACACGCCATTCATAAACCATTTATGGTTATAAATCATATCTTCAAGGCTGCCTTCTTCGGCTGAACGTAACAGCGTAGAAGTAAATATATTACTAAGCACATAAGAGGCTGTTCGTGCCACGCGTGACGTAACATTTGGCACTCCATAATGAATTACGCCATACTTTTCTATTACAGGCAACTCGTGGGTAGTCAGTTCCGAAGTTTCTACACAACCACCGTGATCTATACTCAAGTCTATTATTACAGAGCCTTCCTTCATCGACTGTACCATTTCTTCAAAAACCACAATTTTGTTTGATCCTCTATCGGGTCGTAATGCACCAATTACTACATCTGCATCTTTTAATGCATTTGCTAAATGCGATGAATCTAACGTACTAGTAAATACTTGAAAATTAAGTGCGTGCTTTAATCGCCTAAGTTTATAAATATGATTATCAAAAATCAGAATTTCTGCACCCAAACCTGATGCAGCCCTTGCGGCATATTCTGCAACTGTACCCGCTCCAAGAATTACCACTTTTGTTGGAGGCACACCAGTGATTCCTCCTAAAATAACACCTAATCCATTATTGGTAGTAGTTAATAACTCAGCGGCAATTTGCATAACCGTATTGCCCGCTATTTCACTCATAGCTCTAACAATAGGTTTTCCTCCCACTTTATCTTCTACCATTTCGTAGGCTATTGCAATTACTTTTTTTGCAGATAGACGTTTAAAATACTCCTCGTTTCGAGTAGCCATTTGCAAAGCAGAAAATATTATCTGATTTGGTTTTAGTAAATCTATTTCTAGAAATGCGGGTGGTTCAATTTTAAGTATTACATCTGCCTGATACACTTCTTCCCTACTTTGCACAATGTCAGCTCCAGCCTCACTATACTCTTGATCCGAAAAATTAGCTTTAACACCAGCACCTGTTTCTATCCAAATCTTATGCCCATTATTAATTATAACACCAACAGCATCAGGTGTTAAGCTAATCCTGTTTTCTTGTAACGAAATTTCTTTCGGTAGCCCAATAAACAGTGCATTTGACTTTTTATTAACTCTGGCAAGTTGTTCTTTAGGATATAAACTAGTTTCTCTTGCCAATTTTTCAAACCCTGTTTGCTTACTCATACTTAGTTAGTTTAAAAATCCTGTTTTCATTATCAAAACCCTCAATATCAATTAGTAATAACTCATCAGGCAATAGACTCTCCACCTTTTGAGGCCACTCTATAAAACAATAATTACCCGAATAAAAATAATCACTTACGCCAATATCCATAGCCTCCTCCTCATTTTTTATTCTATAAAAATCAAAATGATATAGCGGATTTTGATTGGCAATATATTCATTAATAATTGCAAATGTAGGGCTTGCCACTTCATCTTTAACACCCAAGGTTTTGCAAATCTCTTTAATTAAGGTTGTTTTTCCCGCTCCAAGTTCGCCCACAAAAAGCCAAACTTTAAGTTGGTCAGCAAATGACAACATTTTTTTAGCAATTTGAGGCAGCTCTTTTATACTAGAGCAAGATAATTTTAAAACTGTTTGTTTGCTATTACCCATTTCGAGATGACAATGTTATAATTGGGATAATCATTTCTTCTAATGAAACGCCTCCGTGCTGAAATGTATCTCGATAATATTTAACGTAATAATTAAAGTTATTAGGGTAAACAAAAAACTGATCTTTTAAAGCAAAAACGTACGATGAAGACACATTTACTTTGGGTAAATGTATCTTTTCAGGATCACGAGCTACAAACACATCATCATTATTATAGCTTAAATTTTTACCTTGTTTATACCGCAAATTTGTATTGGTATTTTTATCCCCAATTATCTTAGAGGGTCGTTTAACTCGAATAGTTCCGTGGTCAGTAGTAATAATTAAGGTGGCATCTTTGCTACTAATTCTTTTAAGAGCATCTAGCAAAGGGGAATGATTAAACCACGAGCTTGTTAACGATCGGTAAGCAGATTCATCTGGCGCTAAATCTTTTATCATAGCCATATCAGTACGTGCATGCGATAGCATATCAACAAAGTTGTACACAATTACATTAAGGTCATTATCCATTAGGCTGTTAATGGATTCTGCTAAATTCTTGCCTTGATTAGTATGAATTATTTTTTGATAATTCCATTTTATATCAAGCCCTTCCCTATCCAGCTGCGCCTGTATAAACTTATCTTCATTATTATTTTTCCCTCCATCTACATTTTCGCCAACCCACAAATCAGGATGTTTTTTCGACATCTCCAAAGGCATTAATCCCGAAAAAATGGCATTACGTGCATAAGCCGTAGTAGTTGGCAATATCGAGTAGTAAGATTTTTCATCATTAAGATTAAAATATTCTAGTATCCTTGGCTTAAGAATTAACCATTGGTCGTACCTTAAATTATCTATTACTAGAAAAAATACAGGCTTACCCTTACCCAAATGTGGAAATACTTTTTCTCGCATTATGTGGTGCGATAACATAGGGCTATCATCAGGGTTTTCTAGCCAATCCTGGTAATTATCATCAATGTATTTAGCAAAATAATTATTGGCTTCAACTTTTTGAGAGTCGAGCACTTCTTGCATATCGGCCTCGGCTTGCTTGTCAAAAGCTAACTCCCAATTAGTGATTTTTTTATATACATCAGCCCACTCATCATAATCTAAATAATCATTTAGCGCCATAGATATATCTCTAAAATCCTGCTGATAGCCCATGTTTGTATGCTCAGATACTAAACGCTTATTATCCAGTATTTTTTTTACAGATAATAATATTTGATTGGGATTTAAAGGCTTAATTAAATAATCAGAAATTTGGCCGCCAATAGCCTCTTCCATTATGCTTTCCTCTTCGCTTTTGGTAATCATTACGATGGGTAGATTGGGCAATCTAGATTTTATTTCTTTTAGTGCTTCCAAGCCCGTCATACCAGGCATGTTTTCATCTAAAAAAACCACATCAAAATACTCCTTTTCACATATTTCCACTGCATCCGTACCACTATTAACAGGAGTTACATCGTAACCTTTGTTTTCGAGAAACAAAATATGAGGACGTAATAAATCAATCTCATCATCGGCCCAGAGTATTTTATATTTTTGCATATAGTTTATTTTTAGTAAAGTTATCAACAATAACGAAATGTACGCCAATCTATTTTTAGATATTCAAGTTTATTTTATTAACCTAGCGGGCGCATTTTAGGATTATCAAATAAATAAAACGTCATTCCTGCGGAGGCAGGAATCTCTAAATCAAGTTTTTTAAAAGATTAAAATCCTAATTAATATTCGCCACTTTAATAACAAGAAAATCATAAAAATTAACCAATTTTAATCTTCCAATTAAATTAATTTTTAAGTTGAACAAGAAAAAAATTTTTAACGACCCAATTTATGGGTTTATTAGCATACATAGCGACCTTATTTACGATATAATTGAAACGCCCCAGTTTCAACGATTAAGGAGGATAAAACAAACAGGGCTGGCAGATTTTGTATATCCGGGCGCTAATCATACACGTTTTCATCATGCTTTGGGTGTCATGCATTTAATGTCGCGAGCCTTGGATAACCTTAGAGAAAAAGGGCATCCTATTTCTAATCAAGAATACGAAGCTGCGCTTATTGCCATTCTGCTGCACGATACAGGTCATGGCCCATTTTCACACACGCTAGAGCACACTTTACTTAGCAATGTAAGTCACGAATCAATATCGTTATTGGTTATGGAAACGCTAAACAAACAGTTTAATAATCAGCTTGAGCTCGCTATTAAAATATTTACAGGAGCATATCATAGGCCATTTTTTCATCAGTTGGTATCTAGTCAATTAGATATTGATCGGTTAGATTATTTAAAAAGAGACAGTTATTTTACAGGTGTTTCTGAAGGAAGCATAGGATCGGAAAGAATTATTAAGCTTTATGAAATTGTAGATGATAAAATTGTAGTTGAAGAAAAGGGGATTTATAGTGTTGAGAATTTTTTAAGTGCTAGAAGGTTGATGTACTGGCAAGTTTATTTACATAAAACAGGCATTGCGGCTGATTCAATGTTAAAAAATATACTGTTAAGAGCCAAAGTGCTTCTTAAGAATAAGGTAGAGATAAGCATACCTAAACCTTTAAACACATTTTTAGCAAACGAGATTGATTTTGAAGCATTAAGTAAAAACAACAAAATATTAGACTTATTTGTACAACTTGATGATTATGATATTTGGGCAGCGATAAAAGGATGGATTTATTCTGATGATAAAATATTATCCTATTTATCAAAATCAATCATTAATAGGAAATTATATAAAATAAAACTGGGTAACGAACCCTTTACAGAGTTAAAAAAGGAACTAGAGCAAAAGTTTATTGATAAAGGAATAGCTAAAGAAGATTTATCATTTTACCTAACTGATGGCTCTATATCAAATGCCGCCTATATGGCACATAATCAAAAAATTCAATTGCTTAAAAAAGATGGAGTTGTGGTGGACATTGAAAAAACAGCCGATTTGCCCAATATAAAAGCAATGAGTAAAACTGTTACTAAATATTATCTATGCTGGTCTAATGAGGTAACTTTGCCAGCCTAATCAATTATAATCAATGGAATTTAGCGTAAACCAAATTGCAGCCTTACTAAATGGCACAATCGAAGGTAATGGAGAAGTTGTAATTTCAGGACTTGGAAAAATTCAAGATGCCACTGAAAACCAACTCTCATTTTTAGCAAACCCTAAATACGAACAGTATATATACAGCACCAAGGCAGGTGCAGTTATGGTTGCCGCAGATTTTATACCTGAAAAACCAGTAACTACAACTTTAATAAAAGTAGAAGACCCTTATGCTAGTTTTACCTCGCTTTTAGAAGAGTACCACAAAGCGGTTACATTTAGCAAAACGGGTATTGAAGAACCCAGTTTTATAGGAAAAAAATCAACAACAGGAAACGATATTTACAGAGGAGCATTTTCTTACATTGGTAAAAATGTAAAAATTGGCAGTAATGTAAAGATTTATCCTAATGCATATATAGGAGATAATTGCACCATTGGAGATAATACACTTATTTATGCAGGAGCAAAACTCTACGAAGGCAGTATAGTGGGTAATGGATGCACAATTCATTCAGGAGCAGTACTTGGCAGCGATGGCTTTGGGTTTGCTCCGCAAGAAGATGGCACATACAAAGCCATTCCTCAAATGGGCAATGTAATATTGGAAGACAATGTAAGTATTGGTACAAACACAGTTATTGACTGTGCTACTTTTCAAGGAGATTCAACAATAATCAAAAAAGGAGCAAAACTAGATAACTTAGTTCAAATCGCTCATAATGTAATTGTTGGAAAGAATACTGTTATGGCTGCACAAGCAGGCATATCAGGTTCAACAGAAATTGGCAGCAACTGCATTTTTGGAGGGCAATCAGCTAGTATTGGCCATATAAAAATTGCAAATAGAACTACAGTAGCAGCTAAAACCGGTGTACCTAAAACCATAAAAAAAGAAGGGGAGGTATTACTAGGAATGATTGGTTTCGATATTAAAAAATTTATGGGCTCGTATGCAGTGTTTAAAAACTTACCAGATATAAATAAAAGACTCCGAGAACTGGAGAAAAAAGGCTAAATTTGCGAGCTTAATTATTATATCGAATGTACCTGAAGCAACATACAGTAAAAAAAGAAGTAACCTTATCTGGCGTAGGGCTCCACACAGGAGTTGATGCCCATATGACTTTCGCCCCCGCTCCAATAGATCATGGCATTAAGTTTCAACGTATAGATTTGGAAGGGCAACCTATTGTAGATGCAGATGTTGACAATGTAGTTGATGTTTCTAGGGGTACAAGTATCGAACAAAATGGTGCTCGAATTAATACAGTTGAACACACATTAGCAGCCATTGTTGGGCTGCAAATAGATAACATCCTAATTAAACTCGATGGGCCAGAACCTCCTATTATGGATGGCAGTTCTATCCAATTTATTGAGATTTTAAAAGAAGCCGGCTTTGAAGAGCAAGATGCGCCAAGAGATTTTTTAGAAGTTACCGAAAGTGTTTTTTATAATGATGATGAAAGGGGAGTTGAAATGGCAGCTTTACCTCTTGATGATTATCGGTTAACGGTGATGGTTGATTATAATTCACCCGTTTTAGGTAGTCAACACGCCTCTTTAAATAATATTAATCAGTTTGAAAGTGAAGTTGCATCGTGCAGAACCTTTTGTTTCTTACACGAGTTAGAAATGCTCCATAAAAACAACCTAATTAAAGGAGGCGATTTAAATAATGCCATTGTAGTTGTTGATAGAGTTGTTAAAGAAGATGAACTAGACCATTTAGCCGAATTATTTAACAAACCTAAAGTTGAAGTTAAAAAGGAAGGCATTCTTAATAATGTTGAGCTACGGTATAAAAACGAGCCTGCACGGCATAAATTACTAGATGTAGTAGGAGACCTTGCTTTGGTTGGCAAACCAATAAAAGCGCAAATATTGGCTGCTCGCCCTGGCCACGCAGCAAACGTTGAATTTGCTAAAAAGCTTAAAAAGGTAATGATTAAAGGCATTAAGAGTGCTCCTAAATACGACCCTAACCTGCCTCCCGTTTATGATATTAATGATATAACAAATATTTTACCTCATAGGTACCCATTTCTATTAATTGATAAAATTATTCAGATTGATAAAAAAACGGTAACAGGCATAAAAAATGTAACTATAAACGATAATTTTTTTCAAGGCCATTTTCCTAACAATCCTGTAATGCCAGGCGTGCTTCAAATTGAAGCAATGGCTCAAATTGGAGGTATATTAGTACTTAATACGGTTGAAGATCCTGAAAACTACTGGACCTACTTTTTAGGAGTTGACAATTTTAAGTTTAGAAAAATGGTTATTCCTGGCGATACATTAATAATGAAATGCGAACTAACAGTGCCTATTAAAAGAGGAATTGCTAAAATGTATGGGAAAGCATATGTTGGCAATAACCTAGTGTGCGAAGGCTCTATGACAGCAAGCATTGTTAGAAAGGATGCCTAATAAAATTAATTAAGAATGAATCAACCTTTAGCATATATACACCCACAAGCAAAAATTGCTCGTAATGTTGTTATCGAACCATTTTCAACTATTGATAAAAACGTTGAAATTGGAGAAGGCACTTGGATAGGCTCCAACGTAACCATTATGGATGGTGCTCGAATCGGTAAAAACTGCAAAGTTTTTCCGGGTGCAGTAATCTCTGCTATACCGCAAGATCTTAAGTATAATGGCGAAGATACCCTGGTAATTATTGGTGATAATACCACCATTAGAGAGTGTGTTACTATTAATAAAGGCACCATAGATAAACACAGAACGCAAGTAGGCGACAACTGCCTTATTATGGCCTATGTTCATTTAGGCCATGATTGCATAATTGGAGATAATTGCATTTTAGGAAATGCATCTCAATTTGCTGGACATGTAATTGTTAACGACCATGTGGTTTTTGGTGGCAGTTGTGCAATACAGCAATTTACCAAAATTGGCATTCATGCTTATATTGGCGGTGGTTCGTTGGTTAGAAAAGATGTACCTCCATTTACAAAGGCTGCTAGAGAGCCACTATCTTATAGCGGCATTAATTCTGTTGGTTTACGAAGAAGAGGTTACACTTCTGAAAAAATTAATGAAATTCAAGAGGTATATAGATACCTCTTTTTAAAGGGATTAAATAATTCTAAAGCCATTGATTTAATTGAGCTAGAGCTACGCCCTTCTAAAGAAAGAGATGAGATATTGAACTTTGTTCGTAGTTCAGATAGAGGCGTAATGAAGGGTTATATGAATTAAAAATTATTTTTTCGTACTTATTTTTGATACGTATTCAATTTTTAGTTACTTTTAACGTTAGAACTATATAAATCAATCAGAAAACTTATTTATTAAATTATGAAAAAATTAAAAATTACATCATTAGTATTTGTACTCGGACTAGTAGTACTTTCTAGTTGTAAAGACCCAGTTGCCCCAGAACCTTCTGCAGAAGAAGCTCAAAAAACTTTATTAATTAAAAAATGGAATAACAGCACGGTTACGTTAGATGGTTCAGC
>CAZQWZ010000025.1:0-9805 GCA_964596935.1 uncultured Roseivirgaceae bacterium | reverse complement strand
TCAGATTGATCCAACATAATAGCATCATTCATAAAGCTATCTAATATGGCTAAAATCTCTTCACTTCGTTTACCTCTCACATCTAAGGTTACAGAAAAATTAGCTCTTTTATCAAGTATATTAATATGAGATTTAGCATAAGAGGTTTTTCGAATTACAGAACGTGCTTCTTTATTAGATACTTTTTTAAGACGCTTTAATTTAACATACGAAGTAAACTCTCCTGCCAATATCTTAGCATCTTTCCCCTTAATTTCAATTACTTCAACGGGTGAAGCTCCATCATCTAATAGAGCAAAACTACCAACAATAATTTCTCCCTCAAGTAACTTCTGAGAGATAGGCTCTTTTTTCTTAGCAACACTTTTATGCACACGTTCAGAAAATGAATCAAAAGAGGTTCTTACCTTTTTAGTTTCCTGTTTATCTGCCTTACTTTCCTTAATATGCCTAATGGTTTTTTCAATCTCACGATTGGTTGTTTTTAGCAAATTTGAAGCTTCTACACGTGCTTTATTAATAATTTCAGCTTTTTTAACCTCAATAGATTCACTTATTTGAGTGTATTTTGTTTCAAGCTGAGCAACTCTATTTTCATTAACTTTTAAGGCATTCTCTCTCTCTCGTAATTTCTGTTTCTGCCTTTCTAGTTTATTCAAAAGTTTTTCTATGTCTAATTGGTCTGCTCCTAATTTCTGCTTGGCACTTCTAATAATCTCTCCTTGCACACCCGATTTTTGCGCTAGTTCTAATGCAAACGAGCTGCCAGGCCTACCCACTTCTAGCTCATACGCTGGCTCCAAATGTTCCATATTAAAGCGCATAGCACCATTTACAATTCCATCCGTCTTCTCAGCAAAGGCTTTTAAATTACTGTAATGTGTGGTAATAGCTCCAAAACATTTTTGAGCAACAAATTGCTCCAACATAGCTTCAGCTATGGCTCCGCCAAATAAAGGATCGGTTCCTGTACCAAATTCATCAATAAGTATTAACGATTTATCGTTCGCATGCTTAAGCATCGTTTTCATATTTTTTAAATGCGAACTATACGTACTTAAATCATTATCAATGGATTGCTCATCTCCAATATCTATAAATAAGTCATTATAAATAGACATATTTGAATCTGAACCCACTAATGGCAGCAAGCCACATTGCAACAGGTATTGGTTAATACCAATTGTTTTTAAGGCAACACTTTTACCACCTGCATTAGGCCCAGAAATTAATAGTAAATGCTCGTTAGGAGTTAATTCAACACTTAACGGAATTACTTCTCGATTATCCTTAGCAAATGATAATACTAATTGCGGGTGCAATGCATCTACAATTTTAAGCTGAACTGATTTCTGAATTTTAGGTTTATTAGCATTTAACGTTAATGCCAACTTTGCTTTTGCCCAAATAAAATCAATTAATCCTATAAAAAATACTGCCGATTTTGCTTCTTCCATATATTGGCGAAGAAGTGCTGTGAGCTGAGCAAGAATTTTATGAATTTCTCTACGTTCAGCCAATTCTAGCTCACGTATTTTGTTATTGGCTTCTAACGATTCTACAGGTTCGATAAAAGCAATGGTGCCTGTGGCTGATTCGTCATGAACAAAACCATTTATATGCCGTTTGTTACTGGCATTAATAGGGATCACCATTCTGTTCTCACGAACAGATATTGAGGCTCCTTCTGGAACAAAACCGTCCTTTTTAGCTTGTTTAAAAGCTTTTTGTATAATTGATCGCAGCCTTCCTTCTTCAACCCTAAAGCTGTTACGAATGTTTTTTAACTCCTTACTTGCATTATCTTTAATTTTGCCATCCCCATCAAACACCTTTAACATTGCAAGCAATAAGTTTTTAGGAAAATCTACTTTTTCACTTAATATTTTTAATTCAGGAAAATCTTCATTTGGCAACTCTAGTAAAAATTTATGTAATTGTGCTGAAGCTGAAAGTGTTTGTGATGTTTGAAAAAGTGCTTCTAAATCTAAAACTGCCCCCTCTATAATGGCCTGTTTTAATATAGCCTCAATATCATAAAACTCATCTATTAAAGGAACTAACCCTTGTTGTATTGCTTGCTTAAACTCATAAACTTGATCAACCCATTTCGTAATATGCTCAAATTTGAAACTCGGTTTCATCCTTTGCACATACCTTTCGCCCAATGGCGAATGGCAATTAGCAATTAGAATTTTTCTAAGTGGTTCAAATCCTAATTTTTGCTCTATCGAATCAGGATATATCATTTGGCAACATCATCCTTCGATTTACGGACACTAATGCTATCAACCACTGCTTCGTAAATTAATTCTAATTCCGTGGGGTTTTCTAAATAGTAATTATAACTTCTTATAAAAAGAGAATCAGATAACCCATTTTTCTCAAGAAGATGTTTTTCATACACCTTAAATATATACTCAGATGAATCCTTTTTTAGGCGCAAGTTCTGCACCTTGGCTTCGGCTATATGTAATTCTATCAAATAAGCAACCATCGCATTGGTAGGCATTATTTCTCCTTGCTCTGTTGAATCTTTGCAAGCAATTGCCGTTAACATAAATATAAAATAAATCGTTTTTCTCACGGTTCAAAAATAGTAAGTTTGCAGTTAATTAGACAAAAGATACTAGACTCTTAGATATTAAATTTAATTTTTAGACTTTAGGCTGTTAGACTTAAGATATGAGATTATTTTTTGTCTATATCTTAAGTTTTATATCTTGTGTCTTTAGTCTTGCATCTATTATCTCTATAACAACAAACATGCCAATATGCGTGAGCTAATTAAAAAGCTAAGAAAGTACGAAATACATATCCGCAAAGCCATTAACTCACAAATGCAAGGTGATTTCCACTCGGTATTTAAAGGGTCTGGTTTGGAGTTTGACGATATCCGCCCATACCAATATGGAGATGATATTCGCTCTATTGATTGGCGATCGACAGCCAAATATGACCAAACTTTTGTTAAAAAATATAAAGAAACGAAAGAGCAAACGGTCTATTTTTTACTTGACATTAGTGCTTCGCACGAAATTGGAAGCCCTGGAAAACAAAAAATTGATATAGGGAAAGAAATATGTGGAGTACTTGCACTGGTTGGGTTAAAGGAATCGAGCCAAGTAGGACTAATTTCATTTTCGGATGAAAAGGAAAAGTTTGTTAAGGCAGGCAAAGGTGATAAACATAGTAGCGAAATATTACACGCTTTATTTAAGCACGACAGAAAATCTCTAAAAACCGACTTGAATAAAGCGATTAGATATACCTTAAATGCAGTAAAACGCAGAAGTATTATTATTTTTATCTCGGATTTTATTGATGAAGATTATGATAATAATTTAAAAGCATTAGCAAAAAGGCATGATTTAATTACCATCCAAATTAGTGATAAACGAGAAACACAGATACCGAAACTAGGCATTATACCTGTGTGGGATAAAGAAAATAATAAAAAGATTTGGGTAAATACTTCTTCTGCTAGCTTTAGAAACAGTCTTCATAAAACGTATAATGAAAACAAAACACATCTATCTAACTTTTGCCGTAAGCATCAAATCAATTATTTAGCTATTGATACCGAGGAAAATTATGTGCCGCAGTTAATAAAAATGTTTAGAGTTAGAAATAAATCATTAAAACGTGCTTAAAAGACTTCCCATTTTACTTTTTTCTATATTTATATATTCTTTAGGAGCAGCCCAAAACATTACTCCAAAAGGAATATTCTTAAAGGATAGCATACAAATTGGAGAACCTCTACCCTTTGTGCTTAGCATAAACTATCCCAAAGAACTAGAAATGGTTTTCCCTGATTCTTTATACGACTTTTCTCCATTTGAAATTACTAAAAAAGTTTACTTTCCAACAAAATCTGATAGTGTTTTTAGCACAGATAGTACGGTGTATTACCTAACCACATTCGAAATTGATACCGTACAATATCTAAAGCTTCCAGTATTTCAAATCAACGAGTTTGATAGTGCAATACTTTGGACATCCACCGATTCTGTTATACTAAACCAGGTGGTTACCGTTATTCCTGATTCTGTTGTAATGATTGCAAATACTACTTATGTAGAGGTCTCAATGGCATTTAACTATCCTTATGCCACTATAGCGATCATCGTAGCTGCAATTATCTTTTTTGCCGTTTGGTTTATTTTTGGTAAAACAATTAAGAATAAAATATGGATTTATAATCTAAAAAAAAGGAATACGAAATTTATTGTTTCTTTTGAAGAAATGGTAAGTGCAGATTTCTTAAATAGCGAAGCTATTCTTATACTTTGGAAAAAGTATTTGGAGAAGTTAAAAGAAGCTCCTTATACAAAGCTTACTACCAAGGAAATTGTACGTATATCAGATAACTCTACACTAGAAATTGCATTAATCAACATAGATAAAAACATCTACGGCCCCAAAGATCAATCTTTGCTAGAAAATGCCTACCAATCAATTAAGGATATTGCCTTACTTGAATTTAATAATAAAGTGAACCAAGTATTACATGGATAAATTAAACGCATCAACAGAAAGTTGGTTCTCTTTACATTGGTTTCAACCCAATGTGTTAATGGCATTTGATTGGGCAAATAAGACCTTCCTTTTACTCGCATTTCTTATACCATTAGTCTTTCTTATAAAGTGGTTTGTAAGCCGCAGTTTAGGGCAAAAACTACCCGTAGCCTTGCCTAAAGAGCAGCTAAAGTGGAACCCAACTGTGCTTTTAAGATACCTGCCAGGCATGTTTATTCTATTGGCTTTATTCTGTATTGTATTAGCACTTGGGCGGCCACAAAAAACAAACGAGAAAGTAGAACAGTGGACCGAAGGTATTGATATAATGATGGTAATTGACATCTCAGAATCCATGCAAATTGAAGATTTTAAACCCAACAGGTTAGAAGCCGCAAAAGATGTGGCCAAAAGCTTTGTTGAGGGCAGGTTCCAAGATAGAATTGGGATTGTGGTTTTTTCTGGAGATGCCTACTCCCTCTCTCCTCTTACTACCGATTACGATTTATTAAAAGCGCATTTAAACGATATTAATTTCAATATGATCCAGAATAGAGGCACCGCAATTGGTAGTGCTTTAGCAGTGGCAACTAACAGAATGCGAGAATCAGAAGCAGCCTCCAAAGTTGTAATTCTATTAAGCGATGGAGAAAATACAGCAGGTAATATAGACCCAATTATGGCTGCAGAATTAGCAGGCGCCTATAATATTAAAATTTACACGATTGCCGTTGGCAAAGAAGGTCGTGTTCCTTTCGGGAAAGATTTTTTTGGTCAGCCAAAATATATTGAAAACTCGTTAGACGAAACCACCCTAAGAAAAATTGCAGAAATTGGAAATGGCCATTTTTACAGAGTATCAAATAATAAAGCGTTAGAAGAGGTTTTTAACCTTATTGATACCTATGAAAAAGCCGAGATAAAAGAAAACCGTTATAAAGACACAAACGATTTTTATCAGGTTTACTTAAAATGGGCAATCGGATTTTTTCTAATTTGGTTTTTCTTAAAGTCTACATT
Organism: uncultured Roseivirgaceae bacterium; assembly: GCA_964596935.1. Lineage (GTDB taxonomy): Bacteria > Bacteroidota > Bacteroidia > Cytophagales > Cyclobacteriaceae > JAKISE01. The sequence continues at coordinate 4,264 of CAZQWZ010000025.1, read as the reverse complement.
TGTAAGCAACATTCTACAAGACTAACTTAATCAAATTAACTAGATGCTGAAACAAGTTCAGCATAACCTATTAATTTAAAAATCAGTCATTCTGAGAGCGAAATTTTAAAAAATAAGCGTAGGCGAATGACATTTTTTAGTACCGTCATTACGAGTCCTATCATTAATTATAATGTTTCTAATAGTGTAAATGGGATGAAGCAATCTGTTCATTATTTAATAAAATTCTAATTTTTAGCAATAATTTTATAGTGTTGGCAATCAATTTATTACAAACTACGTCAATGGTAATTTATTTCAGAATCTTCTCTACTATTATTTACAATGCTAACTTTGCACGTATGATTGCTGAATCACTACAAAAAATTTGGAAAGAATTAAAGCCTTTTAAGGCTAGCTTGGTTGCTGTAAGCAAAACAAAGCCTAACGAAGATTTGCAAGAAGCCTATGATGCTGGCAATCGTATTTTTGGCGAAAACAAAGTGCAAGAGCTTGTATCAAAAGCAGAATCGCTTCCTAAAGACATTGAATGGCATATGATTGGTCATTTGCAGCGAAATAAGGTAAAATACATTGCTCCTTTTGTACACCTTATCCATGCTGTTGACTCGCTTCGTTTATTGAAAGAAATTAATAAACAAGCAGCAAAAAACAACCGTATAATTGAGTGTTTACTACAAGTGCATATTGCACAAGAAGAAGCAAAATTTGGCTTTGACACCCATGAGGTTATAGATTTAACGAGTAATCCTGAGGCTATCGCTTTAGAGAACATTAAAGTTATTGGTTTGATGGGAATGGCCACTAACACTACGAATAAAGAACAAATAGGCTTAGAATTTAAAGGCTTAAAAGAGCTTTTCGATAAGCTCGGAAACACCTCTCATCCTAGTAATATGGAAATAAAAGAACTTTCGATAGGAATGAGTGGGGATTACAAACTAGCTTTGAAAGAAGGCAGTACCATGGTACGGATAGGAAGCTCTATTTTTGGATTAAGAAACTGCGCAATAAATGCATAAACTATTTATAATAATCGGAAGCATTTCAGGAATGCTAAGTGTAATGATTGGTGCCTTTGGTGCTCACGCATTACAATCTACCTTAGAAGCTAACCAAAGGCTTGCAACCTTTGAAACTGCGGTAAAATATCAGTTTTATCATTCATTAGCACTTATTCTACTAGGTATGCTAATGCTGCAAGTGCAGCACAAAGGATTTAATATTGCTGGCTATGGGTTTATCATAGGCATACTAATATTTTCGGGCTCTCTTTATGCATTATCTCTTACTGGGTACACTAAACTGGGTGCGATAACTCCGTTAGGAGGCTTAGCCTTTATTATTGGATGGGGCGCCATGATTTGGGGAGCTTATAAGGCGTTATAATTTACCCTTTTACAAGCTTTACCTCTTTATATTTCAAACATTGAGAATCACGTGTAATAAAGATTAGATTTTCGTTTTTTGCCTGTGCAAGCATTATCCTATCAAACGGATCTTTATGATGATTTTCAAGTGAATTCAAAGTAATTGTATGATTAACGGATATAGGTAGTGGTATAAACGGTTCTTCTTCTATACTTTCTATAACACCCATAGGCAAGGTAAGCTTCCCAGATAAAGATTTTATTATTAATTCCCAAGAAACAGCAGCACTAATAAATATGGTATTTTTGGGGTCTTCTATTATTGCACTTGCTGCTTTCGATAATATTAAAGGGTTATCCTGCCACCACAAAAATATATGAGTATCAAGTAACACTCTCATTCTTCCAAGCCCTCAAAAGCGCGTTGAATTTCATCAGGTAATACATCAAAATCATCTGCAATGTGTATTTGACCTTTAAACCGACCCCCTTTTCTTTTTTCTTTTTTTTGAGGGTTTATTACTGTAAACTTTATTAAAGGAGTATTTCGTTTACCAATAATTACCTCTTCGCCTTTTAATGCTAATTCTATTAGTTTAGAAAGATGAGTTTTGGCTTCGGCAATATTTATAACATTCATAATAAATTATTTACTTAACCAAGTTAGTCAAGTAATATCTATTTTGCAAAAAAATAGTTAATTATACTTCCCAAACACTTCCTTAGAAGCAAACTCTTCTGCTTCTTTAAAGGCTGTCATATCAAGATTAAGACTAGGATGAGACGATTTTTCGATTTCAGAAATAATTATACGAGTATCCATATTACCTACTAACTCATCTTCGGCCATTGGGCAACCACCATAACCCAATATGGCTCCATCAAAACGTTTGCAACCCGCAGCTAATGCTGCTCTAACTTTCTCAGGTGATGATTGTGGGTTTGAATGCAAATGCACGCCAAGATTTATTTCAGGATATGCTTTACTAAATAAGGAAAGGATATTCTTTATCTGATTGGGCTGGGCAACACCAATGGTATCAGATATTGATATATTTTTCACTCCCAAAGTTGTTAATACATCTGTAAACTGTTCTAAATAATCAACCGAATATGGGTCTCCATAAGGGTTTCCAAATCCCATAGATATATATACAACCAACTCCTTATTATGCTTATAGCATAGTTCATTTATTTGAGCAACATCATCTAGTGCATTTGCAATTGATTTCTTGGTATTGCGTTGTTGAAATGTTTCAGATATAGAAAGAGGATAACCTAAATAGCTGATTTCTGCATATTGTAAGGCTTCTTCTGCTCCTCTCATATTAGCAATAATAGCTAGCAGTTTAGTGTTAGTATTGCTCAACGTTAACCCTTGTAGCACTTCTTTGGTATCACTTAACTGAGGAATCGCTTTAGGCGAAACAAAGCTTCCAAAATCAAGGGTATGAAAACCAACTTGAAGAAGTTTATTTAAATAGGTAATCTTAGTTTTAGTTGGAATAAAATCCTTTATCCCTTGCATTGCATCTCTTGGACATTCTACTAATTGCATATCCAAAATTAACAATTTTACCCTTGAAGACTCAATTAATTTCTATTGAGATATTATATAGGATCAACTTCTGATGTAATAATAACTGCCGCCTACACTAAACATTGTAGAACCTTAAAAGTACAAAATGTTTGATAACCCACGTAGGCAAATATTTGATTTTCCGTGCCTAGCCGGCAGGCAGGCTAACAAATCAAGAAATAGCACTTAGTCAAATCAAAGATTTAACTAAGTATGCTTTTAGGCATTTTAAGTGTAGGCAATAGCCTAATAGTTAAATATTTTCTTCGGATTTTATTTATATCGGCTGCATACACCTATCTTTAAAAAGGCTTAAAACAACTTTGTTCCTAGTATTATTTTTATAGATCGATTAATGGCATTATTTCAAAACTCTGTTCTTCAAAAGCACTTAAAATTACAAGATGCACAGGCCATTGATAAGTCCTATAAAAGGTTTACCACCTATTTTCATAATGCCGAACGGCAACAAAACATTAGGGAAAGTAAAGAAGAGCAATTTCAAGAAGGATTTTTACGAGAGCTGTTTGTAAACGTACTAGACTATACGCTTAACCCCGAGCCAAATTTTAATTTAACTACCGAACTTAAAAACGAAAAGGGAGCTAAAAAAGCGGATGGTGCCATTTTGGCATCAAGGGGTCATGACTCCTTGGCAAAAGCCATTGCCGTAATTGAACTTAAAAGCACCAAAACCAAAGATTTAGAAAGTATTAGGCAACAAGCTTTTGATTATAAAGCTAACCAAACAGGCTGTGTGTATGTGATTACTTCCAATTTTGAGAAACTGCGCTTTTATGTAAATAATGCCGTTGAGTTTGAAGAGTTTAACCTTTTTAATTTAACACCTGAAAGATTTGCACTACTATATTTGTGCTTACATCAAAGTAATGTGCTTAACCATAAGCCTCTCGAAATTAAGAATGCTTCGATACGTGAAGAGGAAAATATTACGAAGAAATTTTATGCCGATTACTCCATATTTAAAAGAGAACTATACCGTGATTTAGTAAAGCTTAATGTAAAAAATGAAGTTTTTAGAGAGGAGCTAATTAACCAAGATGCCGATAGAGCCACTAAAAATATAAAGCTTACCCTTTTTAAGAAGTCTCAGAAATTAATAGATCGCTTTCTGTTTATCTTTTTTGGTGAAGATAGAGGTTTGCTTCCTCCAAACTCTACTATTAAAATTTTGGAACAATGGAATAAGTTAAAAGAACTAGACGAAATAGTGCCGCTGTACACTCGGTTTATTAAGTACCTAAAATCCGCAGCTAACCAATTTGCATACTCGCAAGGTCGAAAATAGTCAGGA
>CAZQWZ010000024.1:0-20014 GCA_964596935.1 uncultured Roseivirgaceae bacterium | reverse complement strand
CTTAATTAATTGCAACTTATGGGTTAGTGCATTTGTTGAGGCCAATTGAATTCCGTGTTCTGTAATATTATCAATTCTTACTTGGCCACTTGCGTGTATTATTTTACCATCTGCCAAAAGCAAGCCAACGTGTGTAATCTTTGTTTTAGTACCAAAAAAGCATAAATCTCCAGGAATGGCATCTTCTAACAACTCAACTTTAGTACCTTGTAGTGCCTGTTCGCTACCATCTCTACTTAAACGATAGCCAGCAATTTTAAAAACCATTTGCACAAAGCCAGAGCAATCTGCTCCAAATGGAGTTTTTCCACCCCATAAATAAGGTGCATTCAAATACTTGTAGGCAATTTGCTTAACAAATTCAAAACCCATTGAATCTCCCAAATTATGCGATTCGCCATTAAACGCTAATTGCTCATCCATATCAAACAACTCCATAGATGAAATAGGCAAAATACTGCCAATCAGTATTTGAATAGGTGTTTTATTAAAAAGTAAACTAGCAGAAACATCGGTGCAAATTTTAAAATTTACATTGTTTAAATGATCGAAATAAGTATCAGAAATAGAATAATGTTGTTTTGTATCTATCCACCCTAAATACTCATCAAAATGAATTTCAACTTTCAACCATTTACCTTCATTCATAGATTCTAACACGGTATAATGATCTCCAAAAAGTAATTGGGTAACCATTTCAGATTCTTCTGAAGGATAGGATCTTACGGGCACTATCGCCAGCCTGCAAACACCTTTATTATCTTTATTTTCTACTTTCAAAATTTCATTCGTTCAAGGTCCCTTTTCACATCTTTTTCTTTGATAGAATCTCTTTTATCGTGCAGCTTTTTTCCTTTTCCTAAAGCAATTTCCAATTTAGCAAATCCTCGCTTAGAAAGAAACAAACGAGTAGGAATAAGTGTTAATCCTTTTGTATCAATCTTCTTTTCAATTTTTAATAACTCCGATTTATTAAGCAATAGCTTACGCTGGCGTGTAATTGAGTGGTTAAAAACAGTGCCCTGTGCATAATGACTAATATGGATGTTATATACAAAAAGCTCGTTTCTATGAAAAGCACAATAGCCATCTTTTAACACGGCCTTACCTTCTCTAATAGATTTTATTTCCGTGCCTTGCAATACAATGCCTGCCACGTATTTATCTAGTAGTTCATACTCATACGAAGCCTGCTTGTTTCGGATATTTATAGAGTTAGAAAATCGTTGTTTTTTTGCCATGCTTATTTGTAATTTCCTAAGCTAGTAAAACGTTTCCTAATTATCATTACAAATTTATCCATCTTTTTCCTTTATTCTGTGTTATAATTATTAACCATAGCGTTGCTATGCTAAATAATTTTTCCTTGCCTAAAGAAAAAATCTAGCATAAATGTTTCGTAACACTAATTAGGAGATGTTTTACCGGAAAAAATTTGAGCTATTTTAGCTTTTTTTAATAATTTTTGACCTGTTTTTGCTTTTGCAATAAGTCGATCTTCAGCTGTTGCTAACACTTCACAAATCAACTCATTGTTTTCAATAGAAATAACCCTTGCTTCAAAGCAAATTTCTTGATCTTGAAAAGCAGGAGAAAGATGATCTATATGAATCATTGTTCCAATGCCTTCTTCATCTTCTTTTTTAATATCGATTATAAATATTCTACTTGTCCACTCAATATACTTGGCCAATGTAAACGTACTGCAAACAGGATGTACATTACCCGAATCAAATGTGGCAATATCATCTTTACCAACTTTGTGTAAAAATGAACGCCTGTCTCCTATTTTTAATCTTGCTTTCATCTTATTAACCTATGGGCATTCTTGCAAGTGGGCCAACTTCCAACCCCACAAATTCTTTTGCTTGATATTTAAAATACCCAGCCATAGCAATCATACCGGCATTATCAGTACAATATTGAAAATCAGGAACATATATATTCCAACCCTTTTCAACTTTCATTTGTTCTAAGGCTTCTCTTAAACCTGTATTTGCCGATACTCCGCCAGCAATCGCTATCTCTTTAATATTAAGCTCTCGAGCAGCTCGATTTAACTTATTTAACAGCATTTTAATCAAGGCAAATTGAATACTGGCTGCTAAATCATTCAAATTTTTAGTTATAAATTCAGAATCCTTTTTCAGTTCATCTCTTAAAAAATACAAAATGGCTGTTTTAATACCGCTAAACGAATAATCCAACCCAGGCATAGATGTGTTTGGGAAACTAAACTTTGTAGCATCGCCAAGCTTGGCATATTTATCAATTAATGGCCCTCCAGGATACGTTAATCCTAGCATTTTGGCTGCTTTATCAAAAGCTTCGCCAACCGCATCATCCTTAGTTTGGCCAATTACTTTCATATTGGTATAACCCTTTACAAGCACAAGTTGTGTATGCCCACCACTTACTGTTAAGCATATAAAAGGGAATTTTGGTTTGGGATCATCAATAAAATGAGCCAAAATATGTGCCTGCATATGATTTACATCAATTAGCGGAATATCTAATGCCAATGCCATTGATTTGGCAAAGGATGTGCCCACAAGCAATGCTCCTAACAAACCAGGGCCTCGCGTAAATGCAATTGCGTTAAGTTCGCTAGGCCTAACACCTGCCTCTTTCATCGCTTTATCAACTACAGGAACTATGCTTTGTTGATGAGCTCTAGAAGCAAGTTCTGGCACAACTCCACCATATTCTTGATGAATGGATTGCGTAGCCACTACATTATTCAGAACTTTGCCATCTTTAATAATAGATGCTGACGTTTCATCGCACGATGATTCAATTGCAAGGATTATATTCGCCATGTAAGCAGGTAACTAATTTTGGTTTTACTTGGCGACAAAAATAACAGAGGTTTACTTAATATCTTGAAGAAGAAAAATAAAATAAGGTTAAAAAAATTATTGTTACAAGTAGTTGCTCTACTTGTTATCAATTTTATAGCGATCTTATTGTTTCTACAACTATCATCCGTACAAACCTATTTAGGAAGGCAATTAGCTATTGATATAAAAAACAAAACTGGTTTCGAAATTAATATTGGCAAAGTTGATATTGTATGGTTAGATAAAGTAAACATAGAAGATATTGAAATAAAGGATCTTTCATCAAATGAAATGATCTCTGTAAAAACCCTAATGGTTAATTACCAAATAGTTTCTCTTAGAAACAAACATCGCATAATACTCGATAATATTGTGTTAGATCAAGCCTATGCACACTTTAATTTAGATGATAGTGTGGTGCTTAACATCACAAGTTTTATTGCAAAAATCAAAAAAGCATACCTACCTAAAACAAGTAAAAAGCCAAAACCATTTATAATTAAAAACATAGAAATTATTAATGGCAATTTCACTTACAATCATTTAGGAAGAGAAAAGGTACAAGGCATGTTTGACTACAACCATTTTGGTTTCGATTCGATTTATGCCAATGCTAGTAATTTGATTATTGTGTCTGATACTGTTCAATTAGTTATAAATAAGCTCCAAAGCATAGAAATTTCTACACAATTACCTATTAAATCTATGCGCGTTAACTATCATTTAAGTAAATCTCAAATGAAGCTAAATGGGCTTGAAACAGAAATTGGTAACTCTGTTATTAAGGATTCAATAACACTTAACTATAATACCACGGCCGATTTAAGCCACTTTGTAGATAAGGTATTGATTAATGCTCATTTTAAAAAATTGAAATTATCAACGCAAGATTTAAAATACTTTTCATCCTATTTTGATAAAATCTATGATACCATACTGTTTACAGGCAATGTAAATGGTAGAATAAACGATTTTAGAAGCAATAATTTTAATATACATTTTGGAGCTAATAGTAATATAAAAGGGAATGCCTACTTCGAAGGATTACCAGATATTTACAACACATTTATTGACTTAAAATTTAAGCAATCCAGTGTGCACAAGAGTGATCTATCCATCTACATTTCCTCCAAAGAATTTAAGAAATACTACCCCATAGATTCAGCTAGAGTTACTGTTAATGGCTCGTTTACAGGTTACCCTAAAGATTTTGTTGCAAAAGCTAGTTTCAATACTAGCTTAGGGTTTGCTCAAACCGATTTGAATTTAAAACTTGATAATAATCCTGCAAAATCTAGTTATAGTGGAGCAATTAAACTCGTTAATTTTGACTTAGGCAAGGTTGCCAATTCATCTTCGATAATAGGAAAAACAACCTTAGTTGGCAAAATTAAAGGGATCGGCCTTACAACTACTAGTGCCAATTTTAATCTTGAAAGCTCCATTCAAAAAGTAGATTTCTATAATTATGAATATCAAAATATTGAGACCAATGCACATTTTGCTCACGAATTGTTTGATGGCTCGTTAACCATCAACGATCCTAACCTTATTTTAAATACAAGTGGCGTTATCGACTTAAGAAATAATATAAATATAATAGAATTAAATGGAGAGCTTGTAAAAGCTCAACTAGATAAGCTCCACATCCGAAATGATAGTTTCGATATATCGGCTAAGTTCAACATCAATATTAAAGGAATTGTACTCGATAGTATTGTTGGCAAAATTGATATATCAAACTTAATAGCACATAATAATAACAGCACCTATGAAGTAGATCAGATTGAGGTAATTTCTGAAATTAAAGATAAAAATCGGATACTCGTACTTTACTCTGATAGGGTTGATTTAAAAATTGAAGGAGAGTACAACTTCACTACTGCGTTTAAAGATTTTAAAAGCATTTGGCTAGAAAATAAAGTAAACTTCCTTAATCAGAAAAAGGATATTAAAGCATTTTACCAAGGAACAGAAATACCAAAATCCAATTCAAATTTAAGTTTTGATATAAACCTCTATAATATAAACCCATTAATAAATCTGTTTGATCCACTAGTTTACCTATCTGCAAATACAAAATTGCACGGAAGTTTAAAATCAGATATTACCAAAGAACTTGTTATTAATTTTAGTAACGATACAATTATTTATAACCACAACTTGCTAATAAACAACAATTTACATCTAGCAACTAAATCGAACTATTTATCTAGAGATTTAATAGTAGATTTCAATTTTGAATCAAAGCATCAGAAACTACGAAGCAAATCAATCCTAGATAGTCTATTAATTAGTGCACTATGGCAAAACGATTCACTAAATTTTAATTTAAAAATTCAACAAGGGAAAGAAAAAAATATTAATGATATAAATGGATTAATGCTCTTTAAAAAAGACACTACTCTCCTATCAATTAAAGAATCACAAATTAAGCTCTTAAAGCAATCTTGGAATTTCAACAAAAACAACCAAGTTACCTTTATTAAAGACAAAATATTACTCTCAAATATAAGTATTACAAGCGGCTCACAAGAATTGTTCGCTTCTGGCACCCTATCCAAAACATTTGATACTCCTATCATAATTAAGGCTATCAATATTAAAATGAACAACCTAAACCCATTACTAAAAAATGAGTTAAAAGGTGTATTAAATGGCTCAGTGGAAATTTCTAACCTATTTAACATCCCTTTAATTGAGAGCAATATAAGAATAGATAGCTTTAGCGTAGATGGCTTTAACTTTGGCAATATTGAGGAAAACAGTAATTGGAATCAGGAAAATAACCTTTTCGATATCAACTTTTTTTTAGAAAGAAACCAAAAAAAATTAGTAAATATTACTGGTTATTATGCTCCATTAGGAGGCACTAAAGCACTTAACCTTAACGCTAAACTATTAGAAACCGACCTTAAACTTATTGCTCCATTTACCAAAGGGTTGTTCAGCAATATTGATGGGCAGATATCAGGAAATATATCAATTACAGGTGCCCTATTTGAACCTAAATTAAGAGGCAGCGGAAAAATAACTCATGCCAAAATAACAGTTGATTATCTGCAATCATCATTTAATACCCAAGGAAATTGGCGCATGGATTCAACTTCATTTGCAATATCAGATTTAAAAATATCAGATAACAATATAGGAAGTGGAATGTTAGATGCCCTATTCACACATTCTAATTTTAAGGATTTCAATATGGATCTCAAAGCAAATTTTAACAACCTTATTATACTTAACACCATTGCCAAAGACAATGATTATTTTTATGGAACAGCTATTGGAAGTGGAAACTTATCAATTACAGGCCCTTTTAGCAATTTAATAATAACCACAAGAGCCAAAACAGAGAAAGGGACAAAGTTCTACATTCCTTTAACCAATGATAAATCAAATATTAAACAAGAAGATTTTATATCATTTACAAGTTTTACCAAAGAGGTAGATGAAGTGAAAACTACCATTACAGAAGAAGTTAAGTTAAAAAATATTACGGTAAACCTTGATATAGAAATCACCCCCGATGCTTATGCCGAAATTATTTTTGATTTAACTGCTGGTGATATTATTAGAGGACGAGGGAATGGAAATTTGAGTTTAGGAATAGATACCAAAGGCGAGTTTACTGTATTAGGGGAATATGAATTTACCGAAGGTGCCTATAATTTTACCATGTATAATATTGTAAACAAAGAGTTTAAAATTAACCCTAAAAGTAAGATAATTTGGTCTGGAGACCCCTATTTGGGTAAAATGAACATTGATGCTATATACGAGGTTAACACTTCGTTAGAACCAATAATAGACCCAGCCTATAAAGATTTACCAGAGGTTAGCCGAATATATCCTTCAAAAGTAAAACTTGAATTAGAGGGACCTCTCCTTTCGCCAGATATAGCCTTTGATATTATTATTGAAGATTACCCTAAATCAAATGTTAATATTGATACAGAGGTTAGAGCCTTTCTAAATAAAATTCATAACGATGAACAGGAAATGAACCGGCAGGTTTTTAGCTTACTTGTTTTTAGAAAGTACTCTCCACCCAACTCATTTTCTACAGGAGGCACATTGGGCAGTAGTGTATCCGAATTTGTATCTAACCAACTAAGTTATTGGGTTAGCCAAATGGATGAAAATTTAACGATCGATTTTGACCTAAACGATTTAGATGAGAATGCACTTAAAACGTTTCAGTTAAGAGTTTCCTATGCATTTATGGATGGGAAATTAATTGTAACGCGAGATGGTGGTTTTACGGATCAAAACCAAGAAGCAACCCTTGCAAGCATAACTGGTGATTGGACAGTGGAATACCTCTTAACTGAAGATGGAAAAGTAAGAGCCAAAATTTTCAAAAAGACCAACTACGATCAATTATCATCTTCATCTGGTGATAGTGATGAGTTAGTAAACGGTGGTTTTAGCCTGCTTTACACCACAAGTTTTGATAGCATTAAGGAGCTGTTTAAAAGAAATAAAGGCGAAGAGCCATCCCCTGAAAACAATAACAAAACACCCAATGAAGCCATCAAACCAGATGATGATTTAAACACCCCCTAATATTCGTTATTATTTGCTATCTTCGGCAAAACTCTATTTTATGATTATTGATGTAATTAAAACTTACGCAGATTCAATTGGCGCTAAATATTCAGCTTACGATGATTCAAAAGCAGCAGTAATTGTTCCTATTGGGCAACATAGACACCAAACCGTATTGGCAGAATCTAAAACCATCAATGGCTCGCCTTATATTCTGCTTACATCAAAAATTAGTAATAAAGAAGCTATAAAAAATGAGCAGATTTATGAGAAACAAAAGAATTTGCTCTTTGGTAAATTAGTTATCGAAAAGGATCATCTTGAAATTAAAGCCTATTTAGAAGAAAAAATGTCTCCTTCACTTATTAAAGAAATATTTAATGAGGTAGCAGCCTTTGGAGATATTTATGAAAAACGTTTTACAGGTAAAGATATCTTTTAACCTATTTTATACATTATTTTTGCATGGCAGACCGCCTTATCGCCCCGCTAGCTAGCGGGGAGGAAAGTCCGGGCAACGTAGAGCAACGCACTTCCTAACAGGAAGGATTCGCTCCGATAGCTATCGGGGCGGATACAGAAAGTGCAACAGAAAATAAACAGCTTTTGGTAGCTAAAGCTTGGAGGGTAATCTCTCCTACGCCAAGGCTTCGGAGAGTGAAGGTGAAATGGTGGGGTAAGAGCCTACCGCTTTGATGGTAACATCATTGGCAGTGTAAACCTTGCGTGTTGAAAAATCAAATAGGTGCTGTCTCTCCGCTAGCTAGCGGAGGGCTAATCGGCTCGGTTAGCTTTGCAGCATGGGTAGATTGCTTGACCCTAGCAGTGATGTTGGGGCTAGATAAATGATAAGGGCTCCGAATTTAATTCGGAGTACAGAACCCGGCTTATAGGTCTGCTTTTTTTATATGCCACTAAGACTCCAAGGCACAAAGATTCACTAAATTATTTTTGTTTTCTTTGTGTACCTTAGTGTTTTAGTGCCTTAGTGGCTAGTTGTAATTCTTTTTATATTTTACATTTCATATTTTAACATATGCCTTCTATCCTACTTATCGATGATGAAAAAAGCATCCGTTTTGTATTAAGAGAAATACTAGAAGATGAAAATTATACTATTGATGAAGCCTCTGATGGTGTAGAAGGACTAAAAAAGCTGACATCTAATAATTTCGATGCCGTTTTATGCGATATTAAAATGCCAAAAATGGATGGCATAACCCTTTTAGAAAAAGCGATTGCAGCAGGCGTTGACACCCCTTTTATAATGATATCTGCACACGGAACGATTGAAACAGCCGTTGATGCCACAAAAAAAGGAGCCTTTGATTTTATCGAAAAACCACCCGATTTAAATCGTGTGCTTTTGGCAGTTCGTAACGCAGTTGAAAGAGAACATTTGGTTAAAGAAACCAAAGTGCTTAAACGTAAAATAGCGAAATCCAATTCAATTATTGGGGAATCTGAAGCAATTGCTAACGTATTCGGCATTATAGAAAAAGTTGCCCCGTCCGAAGCGCGCGTTTTAATTACCGGCCCAAATGGTTCTGGTAAAGAGCTTATAGCTAAATCGTTACATACAAATAGTGCTCGAAGCAAAAAACCTCTTATTGAGGTAAACTGTGCTGCCATACCTACCGAATTGATTGAAAGCGAATTGTTTGGGCACGAGAAAGGTGCATTTACTTCGGCAATTAAACAACGCATTGGCAAGTTTGAGCAAGCGCATGAGGGTACTTTATTCTTAGATGAAATAGGCGACATGAGCCTTGCAGCTCAGGCAAAGGTTTTAAGAGCTTTGCAAGAAGGAGTAATTACCCGTGTTGGAGGTAATAAAGAAATTAAAGTAAATGTTAGAGTATTTGCCGCTACCAATAAAAATTTGAAAGAAGAAATTATCAATGGTAATTTTAGAGAAGACCTCTATCATAGGTTAAGTGTTATCATCATTAATGTGCCTAGCTTAAACGATCGTAAGGACGATATTCCACTATTGATAAATCATTTTTTACAGCAAATAGCCAACGACTATGGAGCACCTACAAAAACAATGGATAGCGCAGCCATAAGCCTATTACAAAAGCATAATTGGACAGGTAATATTCGTGAATTACGAAATGTGGTTGAGCGACTAATAATTTTAGGAGGCCAAGCCATTAGCAAACAAGATGTAGAACAGTTTGGGCATATATCTTAAAATACCTAGCCTAATAAAAAAAGAGCCAAAATCTAAGATTTTGGCTCTTTTTTTATTTTTAATCCAAACTACTATTTATTGTTTTATAATCTTAGTTTGAATTACTCCTTTTTCCGCTAAAACTCTAACCACATATACACCGCTACTCCAGTTACCAACCTCTTTGATGGTAACATCTAAATAACCAGATCCACTTGCTTGTTGTTTGGTTAAATAGTGCTGTCTTCCAAAAGCATCTATCACCATAACTTCAACAATCTCATCTTTATTTAAACCTGACATGCTCATTGAAACTCCTTGATTATTAAACGGATTAGGATAGGTAACTAATTCAAGTTCTGCCACATTATTAGCTAATCTAACTAGTATTACTCCTACATCTACAGTAGTTCCATCAAAATCAGTCTGGATAAGTTTATAATATGAAATACCATTAAATGGGCGTTCATCAACAAAAGAGTATTCCAACACTTCAGTGCTATTGCCTGCACCAATAATAGTGGCTACATCTTCAAAGTTCGCACCATCTTTTGATCTAAGCAAAGTGAAAAAATCATTATTTAATTCACTTGCCGTTTCCCAAATAAGCTTAACCGAATTATCTAATACTTCTGCATTAAAGCTTAATAACTCAATAGGAAGTGCATTTAAATTAAATGCAGAACCAAATGTTAAAGGACTTAATGAAGTTAATGTGCTAGCAGATAGAACAGAACCTGAAGCAGCTGTACCTGTTGTGCTTCCTTGCCCTTCACTTTCCCAATTATCACTTGTATAATGCGCAACTACTAAATCGCTACCTGTTAAATCTGTGATGTCACTACGTACACCATCTTCCCAATATAACCTAACTAATGGATCAGATGAGCCTGATGTTCTGGCTAAATCCCAATATTCTGCACCACTAACGTGGTTTAATACCCCACCACCACCTGTTTGAACTACATTGCCAGGGTTAGGAGCCGCTGCATCAAAATACTGCGCAGTAAACCCATTAGAATCCGTTGTTGACTCAGCACCAATACGTGCGAAGAATAAGCCATCTCCGACAGGAAATGTAATATTACCAGATGCCGTAATTTGCATAGGGCCATCTACATAACTAGCGGGTGAAGAGCCTGCAACTGTACCTCCATTTACGTGTATAAAATCAGTAATTGACGATGATATTACACCATCCGTTAATGTTAATGCTCCAGTAACTGTAACTGCATCATTCAAAATAATTTGTGGTAAAATACCAGATGTGTTATTTACAGTTAAATTATTAAGGCTAATACCGCCAGCTGATGCAATAGTTTGTGTAGTTGTACCTATTAATGACAATGTACTTGCACTAGATGTGAATGTGCCAGTATTATTCAAATTCCCAGTTAACGAAATACTAGCAGCGGAGCCATTAGTTAATCCTCCAAGAGTTAGGTCATTATTAATTACAGCATTGGTATTAAACGTTACAGTGCCAGCTCCTGATGAAACAACATTGTATAATGATTTTGAATTGGTGCCAAATTGAATATTTGTTCCATTCGACTGCAAATTAATTGTACCATTTCCATGTGTGAAGGAACTCAATGTGTTGATATCAAAGTTATTGGTACCACTACTATTTACCATTGTAATACTATGTGTAGGATCAGTTATCTCAAGTGTGCCATCTACTAGGTCAAAATCACAATTTATGGTAATAGCATCTACTGTTTGAAAAACAGCATCTCCATCACCCACTGCATCACTATTAAAGGTTAATGAGCAGAAAGCATTTCCTCCTGTTTCAAGCAATATGTTCCCAGTTGGAGCGTCAAGTTGGACGGTTGATCCAGTTGCAGCTGAATATGTTCCCACATTTGTCCAGTTACCTTCAACAGATAAAGTACCATTTGTATGTGTAAATACACCAGAATTTATGAATGCACCTGACAGGTCTAAATTAATATTTCCTGCTAACGTCATAGTTGCTCCCCCTTGAAGGGTTAAATCTTTAGCCACACCATCAGCACCAGAATTTAATACAGGGTCATTTAGTGTTCCCGAAGGAATTAGCACATCATTTGCAGAAGTTGGAACACTATTACCAACCCAGTTGGTTCCATCGTTCCAGTCGTTACTTGTACTTCCATCCCAGGTTATTAAAGAAGTATAGGTCCATTGAACAAATCCATCAGCCGCACCATTTGATGGTGTATCATCTTCAAACGCTGCACCTCCTAGTACTCCAGATGCATCATTAAAAATATAAGGGTTTGTACCGCTTTGTCGTCTTACATTTACAGCAGGGCCTGAATTAAATACCACATTATTAATTGTGGTTGTAGCCGGGTCATTTTCAATTAATAAATATCTGCCTCCAGCAGCACCTAAAGAGAAGCTACCATCTGATAGGTTATTTGTTGCATGTAAACTAGCTCCACTTTGAATATGTAACCCTGTGGAATTTAGATTATTAATCTCATAAAACTGTGCATCTAACTGCCCGCCAGATGCAATTACAAATGCATAAGAGCCACTTTGGCTATTAATAATGGCTTTGTTGGCTAAATCAACACCTACAGCTTGTAACGTTGCTCCTGAATTAACTTGTATAGTTGCATTGGATCCCATACGGAGTGTTCCGTTAGCACCAATTATAAAAGTAGATGATCCTCCAATAGTTAATCTATCAGACCCTGTTGGGTCTCCCATATTAAGGGTATTTGAGTTTAATGAAAAATCTCCTCCTATCAAATCAAAATCATTAGTTATCGTTGTTGCACTTTGGATTGAATAAGTAGCTCCAGCATTCCCATTAATATCTACATTATAAAAAGATGAACCTCCTGTTTGGATGGTTCTAGCAGAAGCCGTAGTGGTATTAAATAATAGCTTTCCTTGTTGTGCATTAAAAGTACCTGCGTTACTAAAATCACCAGTAACGGTTAGCCGTCTATTACTGCTTGTTACATCAAAAGTTGCTCCCATAGCAATCGTAAAATCGTTTTGAACAACTGTATTACTTCCTAATTGAAAACTACCCGATTCAATGGTTAAATTATAAAATGGAGAAGTCCCATTATTAATTACATCAATACCGCCCGAAGTAGCAAAATCTACTTTACTTGTGGACTGACTAAAAGAACCACTTCCACCCCTTGTCCATGCTCCTTGTATTCTAATTCTATCTTCGGCTCCATTGGTTATAAAAATTCCATTAATTGTAATATCACCAGATATATCAAGATCTGGAAACGCATCATCAACCGCAGTTTGTAATGTTAAAATGGAGCCAAAATTAATGGTAAGCGTTTTAGCTTCAGCTCTTGCCCCCATGGTACCATCTACATTTATGAGTGGCTGAATTACCGGAGTATCATCTATAATAACCAAATCGGTGGCATCTGGTACTTTATTCCCACCTAGGCTAGATTCCCAGTTAGCTGCGGTAAACCAATCGTTTGTTCCTGCGCCCGAAGTCCAAGTTAGAGTTTCTGTACCTGTCCATTCAATTAAATTACTAGGATCAGTTTCAAAAGTAGGCCCTCTAAAGGCACCCGTTGCATCATAAAATTCTACCGTTCCACTACCCGCTATTAATTTAGATACATTGGATGCTCCTCCACCTGGGTTCGCAGGGAAAACAACATTTTCTATTCTTCCGGGGTCTCCTGTTAAATCTTGGGTATTTTCTATATTAAATAAGGTTCCACCAGAAGCTCCATTGGTAAACGTACCATTACTAAAGTTATCTGTCGCATCTATAGTAGCACCATTTTCAATTTTTATTCCATTGGTTCCCATATACTCAAATAAATAGTTTTGAGCTTTAATGGTTCCTTGAACGCTAAAGTTATAATTACTAGTTGTTCTTCGGGTAACCGTTACTGGAGAGCCTGATGTTCCAACTACTTCCATTATTCCTCCAGGAGTAACTGCTAGAGAGACCAAACGTCCTAGTTCTAATCTTCCTCCTGCGCCCATAATGTAAGTGCCAGATATAGTTACAACATCTAGCCAGTCGCCCAGTTGTATGGTTTGACCATTGCCGTTAAATGTACCATTAGTAACACTAAATAAATTGCTTACATCCAATGCATCTTGTACTAAATAAGTGCCTCCTGTATTAATGTCTAAGTCTCTTAAAGTTGAGCCATTTGTGGTAATAAACCCAGTACCTGATGCTTTATTAAGTACATATTTACCATCATTTTCAAGAGTACCCGAAATACAATTGATATCACCACCAATATTAAAATTTCTATTGGTATATTCATTTCTAAATGTACCATTTTGAACTATTAAGTTATTTAACACAGTAACATCTACCCCATTAGCCAAGTATCTGGCAGCATTGCCGGGTTTATCAATTATTAAGTCGTAAAAATCTTTAGTTCCTGTAATACCAGCTCTTATGTTTTGGAATCCAGGAGCTGAACCATCAAGAATTACTTGTCCATTACGGGCATTGAACGTGCCCCCATTATTATTATCCCATTCGCCTGCTAGAACAATTTCGTAATTTGTTGCGCTTACATCTAAAGTGGCTGTATTAAAATCAAGGTCACCGTCAACATCAATATTTCCACTCAATGTTTTGGTTGTTGTATTAAGCAAGTATAAACGACCATATTGAACACCTCTCACCGTTTGATCAATGGTTCCTTCATAACGAGCAAGGCTAGTTACCTCAGGGGCATAAGTAGCAAACCCTGCTGGATAATTATTGACCCCTAAAATATAAACACTTACTGCTGCTTCTGTTGTAAATGTTCCCGTTCCACTAGTATTATTAAATAGAGAGGTACCTATACGCATAGAAGCAATTGAGCTTCTAAGAATCAAATCACCTGATAAATCAGTATCTCCCTGTAAATATTTTGTACTTGTACCCCCTATATCGAGTGTATTAAATTTGCTAGCATTAATATACTGGATGCCAGTTCGTGCAAAAACAATTGTTCCTGATCCTGAATAAGCTCCTGTACCTGTCCAATATTGCCCATTAAATGTATGAATTCCGTTGCCATCATCAAATGTGCCTGAACCTGCAATAGTTACATCTCCATTCATTGTTAAAGTTGCTGAGCCTGCATTTAACGTAGAATTAACAATTAAGTCATCTGCAATAGCAACCGTTCCTTGCAATGTTTTGGTTAACGTACCACTAACGGTTAAGTCATTAAAGTCAACATCCTTAATAGTTTGGTTGCCTCCATCTAACACTACTGCTCCTGCGGTTGCAGTACTAAATGTTCCAAGTGTATTTAAAATATCACCAGCAACATTGGCGGTATAATTATTGGTTGAGAAGGAAAATGTACCATTCGTAATATTAATATCGCCATTAATATCGAGCGTGGAACCAGACATTAAATAAGTAGCTGCTCCCGTAAAAGAAATATTGAATAATGATGCGTTATTAGGTGTTATGGTTACAATACCAGCTGCTGCATTAAACGTTATGGTTCCATCACCAGGAATATAAATTCCATTAGTACCCACCGTTAATCCACCTGAAATAAATATATCTGAGGTTGCATCTGCGACTGCCAAAATGCCATTTGAGGTGCCTTGGCCAATTATCACATCCCCTACTGAATTTAGATCATTCCCATTATCCAGAATTAAAATACCATTAGTAAGAGTTACAGATTTTGCAGTGGCGTCTCCAGATGCCACGTTAATTTCAGGGTTATTAATTTGCAATCCAATAATGGCATCCAATGCAATAGTTGGCACGCCTCCAGACCAGTTTGTAGGATTAGACCAATTAGAATCAGTTGTTCCGAGCCAATTGGTGAATGAAAGAATGGGCCAAATAATAACGCCTGGCGTTACTGTTCCTGCAGCTCCATCATCTTCATAGGTTTCACCAGCTAGCAATCCATTTATCGTTCCAGCAAACGTTATTGCTCCTCCTGGAGCTGCAGGAGATCGTCTAACATTAAAGTGAACACCATCTACTGGCGCTCCACCATGATTAAAGGTTACATTATTTATAGTTCCAAGGCCTGTAGCATCGGCCTCAATATTTAGGTACAACCTATTTCCACTTCCTGCAGTACTTATACCAGACCATGTACCATCCGAGAAGTTATTAGGCGATACTCCAACAGATGCTCCTGTTTGTATATCAAGTCCTGCATCGACTAGATTTCCTATTTCATAAAAACGGGCATTAATTGTTCCACCTGTTTGAATATCTATATCAATTTCATAACTACCAGAAATTCTAGCAATTCTAGCTAAATTACCACTTGTGCCCACTAAATTAAATGTACCATCAACTACAAGCGTTGGGTCAGGGTCACTGGTATCATCCGACCCATTATCAGTAGCATCGAAAAATAAGGTTGATCCAGGGCTAATTGTTAGTGTTGCCCCAGCCGCTACTAAATGTTGCTCCGCATCTGGGCTTCCTCCGTCATTATTTCCTAATGTTAAATCAAACCCGTTTACATCTAGTGTAGCTCCACTACCAATCGTAAGATCTTCTTGAATTATTTGGCTAGATAGCAGTGTGTAAGATCTAGTATTAAAATCTGTTTGGTTAAAGGTTACATTATAGAAGTCAAAACCATTATTGTCAATTGTTTTGGCTGTTCCGTCTGTACTTTCAAATGCAACTGTAGAAGTGTAATCAAAAAACTCACCTGCATTTGTCCAATTACCTTTTACTATAAATTCTCCAATATCGGTACCCAAATCACTAGATGCGAAAAGTCTTACTCCATTATTTATAATGATATCATTTCCGGTGAGTTCGCCTCCAACAAGTTTATTACCTGTTCCAGCAAATGTTATATTATTCCACTCTCTATTTTTTATGATAATTTGTGTTCCTGTTCTATCATATATTGCATTGGCACTAGAGGTTAATAGTGTTTCAGTTCCATCATCATTAACACCAATGTAGGCAAAATTGTGTGTTAAACTACCAAAATCAACAGTGGCATTACTAAAAAACTCAATTTGTTCCCCATCAATATTTAGTCCATTACCTGTAATTGTCTTGGTGCCACCACCATTTTCAAATCTTGTCGTCCTAAACGTATGGTCCGCTCCTGGATCGATGGTTTGTACACCCGTAGCGTTAAAATTAATAGTATTAGCCGTATGGTTAAATGTTCCGTTATTAGTAAAATTAGTACCTGTAAAATCTAAACTTCTACTCAATGTAACTGTAATACCAGCATTAACCGTTAAGTCGCCCCCAATTCTATAATAATCCTGCACTCCTGTTAATGTTTTGGTGCCTGATCCAGCAAAAACAATATTTGCAAAATCCATATAATCTGTTGAGGTGGCATCATTATCGCGTAATGATTGGTCGGTACCATCTAACGTAACTGTAGTTCCTGATGATGGGGTATAATCTCTAATATCAATAATTGCCCCTGCTAAATTCATATCAAAATCGTCATCTACAAGGGTGGCATCGTTGTTCATATAAAAATCGCCATCCACATCTAGGTTGCCATCCAGCGTGGCGTCATTATTCGAATAAATATCGAGTCTTCCATAGGTGGGTATTGTATATATAATTTGATCGTCACTACCATTTACAATCACTCTACTGGTAGTTGCTAAGGAGTAGGTTCCAAATGCAATGGGAAAAGCAGGGTCCGGATCTAAAATACTTTCAGTATCTAATCTACTTGAACCAAGCATAGTAAATGATTCTGTTCCAGAACCAGTCATGGTAAACCCATTCATATCTAATCTTAACCCATCAGCAATTGTTACATCACCGGTGATGGTGAGGTTGGCATTCATATATTTACTACCTGATCCATCCAGAATAAGGTTATTAAATCCAGTTATATCTGGATCAATATTCCAGTGATTACCAAAGTGATTTAGCGTACCTGTACCACCAGCTACACCCCAATCCACTTGTTGACCTCCAGTTGGTATGGAAAGACCGTCTTCCAAGTTAATTGTAAAATTGTTCGCCACTAGCGTAATCTTATTGTCATTCAAGAAAATATCATCATTTACTGTTATATTTCCTAATAACGTTTTTAATGGTGTACCAACACCAACCCTGCCAACACGTAGATCAAAATATGTAGTTGAAAAAATATCTTGATCGCTATCAGAGACATAATAAACTTCTCCTCCAGATAGGTTTACAGTTCCAAAACCAGTTGGAAAGTTATTTAAACCTTCAATTCTTAACTGCCCACCTGTTTGAGATAAGGCACCTCCAGCAGTACCTGTAACTGTAACTAAAGGAGCAATATCAACTCTAGAAATTCCACTTAAAATATTGATGTCTTTATTTACATTGATAGATATATTAATATCTTTAGTTCCTGTACCAGAAAAATACAATGAATTGAATGTGGTAGATGACGTACCTCCAATTAGTTGGTTTGCGCCATCAAAAATAACAGCGCCAGACCCAAACTGAGTGAATGCTAATGGGTCCACATCATTTACCCAATCATCTCCAATTTTTACAATAAATTCTTGGGCATCAAAAACACCTGTAAATCCCGAATTAAAAGACAAATCATCTTGAATTGTAACATTAGAAGTTAATTGCTTATTAGCCGCATCTCGTGCACCCAAATCATAAAATAACCCACCATATATGGTTTGTGTACCTGCAGTACCCGATAGTCTTACTTCACCAGTTCCTGGCAGAAATGAGCCTCCATTTGTTTCCCAGTTCCCTAAAAGGGTAATTCGCTTATTACCAACCACATTAAATATACCATTGGTAATACTAAAATCGTTATTAATAACCATGTTATTATCTAAATTATACTGGGCTCCAGAAGCATCAACGGTTAAGTTATAAAATGGATCTGTATTTGTATTAAATGTAAAAACCCCTGAAGTGCCATCTAAAATAAATGTGTTGGTATTTGCTGTGTATGTGCCTGAGTTAGACCAAGCACCTGCTAAACGTATTGTACTTGTATTTTCTTGAATTAATGAACCATCAATGATGGTCATTAACTCTTCAATATCTAATGTTCGCCCAGTTTTTACTGTTAATGCAATATCATTAGCACCTTCAGCATCAAGGATTAATTTTAGCCCAACAGCATCAATTGCAGTAATGTCAACATCATATGATCCAGCTACACCTCCTGTAGTATGTTCTAAAAACACAACATCTGTAGCAGTCGGCACTACATCACTAGACCAATTTGCTCCTTCTCCCCAGTTTGAAGTAACTCCTCCACCATCCCAATAAACTCCCGTACCACCAAAACTCCAGGTAATTTGATCAAAACCATCACTATCATTTCCTTCTCCAGCCAAACCACCCAAGGCATCTTCAAAATCTACTGCTAAACCAGCTCCACCTACCAAATTAGGAGCCGAAACATTAAAAGTAGGACCAGGATTAAAAATAACATTTGGTAAAGGCGATGCAGGATTAAAAGGAATATCTAATGTTAAATAAGCTGTTCCTGCACCGTTACTAAATACACCGTTAGAAAAATTATTAGTGCCTTCAATTGATCCTCCGATTATGTTAAACCCGCTATTGGTTGTATTACTTATAGAATAATATTGAGCTTCAATTGTTCCTCCTGTTTGGGTATAATCATAATAATCTGTAACATCAGGATCTAAAGAATTAACAACAGCAGGGTTCGCTGCGGTTCCCACAACCTTAAATGTACCTCCAGAATTAGTAATCCTTGAATCTCTACCCAATCGTAATGATGCACCCTCATCAACCTCTAATGTACCTCCTGTAATATCTAAATACATTCTATAGATAGTTGAGAATAAAACTTCATTCCCGTTTAGGTCGAAAACACCATTATTAATCGTGAGAATTGGAACTAAATTCGCGCCTACGGTAAAGCTTAAGTTGCTTTGTAATTTATATTCAGCACCCGCTGCTGAAAATATCAAAAACCTAAAACCTGCTCCACCAGGATCAATAGTATGCACTCCAGAAGTTCCATTAAAAGTCAATGCGCTATTATTACTATTAAAATCAAACGTGCCATTATTTGTAAAATTTGCTGCAATAAATATGTCAAAACCATCTGTTTCTAATTCAGATCCAGGGTTGATTGTAAAATTATTTTCAACCATTAAATTGCCATCCAATTCTGCTCTATTTGTGCTCGTGTTAATAAGAACATCCCAAAACTGTTTTCCTAATGCTGGGAAGCTTATTGATGGATCTGGCTCAGTAGATCCAGTAAAAATTTGCGAATGCCCTCCTGAAAACTCAACGGTGCCATTTCTAGGAACAAACACACCAGTAGCCCCTTGGTTTCTCCAGCTTTCTTCCACCGTAATTTTGTAATTGCTAGCACTTACATCTAGGGTAACTCCATTATTAATTTGTAAACGACCATTTAAGGCAATATTACCTGTGAGTGTTTTAGTTCCTGATCCACTATAAAATGTATCATGAAAGGTAGAAGCACTTATATTTTGGTCTGTTCCATCAAACGTAATGGCTTGTGTA
>CAZQWZ010000023.1:3276-20609 GCA_964596935.1 uncultured Roseivirgaceae bacterium | reverse complement strand
ATTTATTTCAGAATCTAAACTGTTTGGGTTTCAGATCCTGAAATAAATTCAGGATAACGTTTTTTAGTGGGTAGAAATAAAAACTAGTTTATAAAAAAACCACTTCCTCTACTATGCCCACGCCAACCTCCTTGGCAAATAATTCAAGGATTTTGGGTTTAGATAAAGTTAGTTCTTGTTTTAAAGGAGCAGAGTTAAGTTCAACTATTAATTTTTTCTCTCTAAAAAATAAGTTGGTAGTTCTTTTAGCTACAGGGGCGCCCATAATTTTCTCCCAATACGCAATAATGGTGCTTTCATCAACTCTTCGTTTAAGGTTATAGGTATCATACATTTGATTTATAGCATCTTTTAGTGCAGTTGGTTCTGCATTTCGGTAGTTTTCACGGTTATATTTTGGTTTCATAATCAGTCGTATTTGTAATCATACCTTTTTCCACTTCAAATATACGAGCACTTAATTTGTTCTGTTTAAGAACTTTCATAGTTCTTTCTGGCCTGGCATCGGTTATAAAAAGCTGCCCGTAATTTTTGCTAGTTACTTTTTTTAATAATTTATACATGCGCTCATCATCCAATTTGTCGAATATATCATCTAATAGTAAAGCTGGTTTTAATTTTTTCTGGGCACTTAGTAAATCGAACTGAGCTAGCTTTAAAGCAACTAAAAAAGATTTTTGTTGCCCTTGCGATCCGTGCCTTTTTAAAGGTTTAGCATAGATTGTAAATTGAAAAGCATCTTTATGAACGCCAACACTAGTGCGCTGGAGAATCATATCCCTTTGAAGTGATTTCCTAAACTGCTCTTCAATGTTTTTAGTACTAAACGGACTGTCGTATGTAATGAATACAGGTTCGCCTTGGCTGTGTAAAGAGGCATAATGCGAATTAAACAAATCAAGAAATTGGGATATGTACTTTTTTCTTTCAGCATAAATGGGTTTCCCATTTTCGATTAGCTGAGTTGTATAAGTTTGCAGCAAATCGTTATCGAATTTTACCCCTTCACTAAATTGCTTTAACAAAGCATTTCGATTTTTTAATGCAAAATTATAGGCAATTAAATGTTGTAAATAAAGCTTGTTAGATTGGCTAATAGCACTATCAAAAAACTTGCGTCTAACTTCATTGCTATCATAAATCAAATCTGTGTCGTTGGGCGCAATCATAACCAAAGGGAAAAGCCCAATATGATGGCTTAATTTTTCGTGTTCTTTTTTATCAACCTTAATTTCCTTCTTTTTACCTAGCTGAGCAGCGCAATTAATAACATGTTTTTTCTCTTTAACTTCAACTTTTGATTTAATCATAAATTGATTTTCATCAAACTTAATATTGCTACTATCTATCGCATTAATCGAGCTTTTAGTCATAGATAAGTAATGCAAAGCATCTAAAATATTGGTTTTTCCAGCTCCATTATGCCCTACAAAACAGTTTAAGCCATCTATAAAATTGAGATCGAGGGTCTCAAAGTTTTTAAAATTATAAAGCGTTAGATTTTTAAATAGCATATAGGCGTGCAAATATATTTTAGAGGAAATAAACTAAAAGCAGTTGTATTGGTTAGTTTTGCGAGTTCTTATAACAATCAAAGATACCGAGCAAAATGGCAACCTCAAAAGCTAAAAAAACTAGTACGTCAAAATTAAAGTTCTCTAAGGAACAATACCTTAATTGGTACGAAGAAATGCTGTATATGCGTAGGTTCGAAGAAAAAGCCGGGCAGCTTTATGGACAGCAAAAAATTAAAGGGTTTTGCCACCTTTACATTGGGCAAGAAGCCTGTGTTGCAGGTGCTGTATCAGCTTTAAAAGAAGGGGATAAACATATTACCGCTTACCGAGACCATGCACATTCTATTGCTTTAGGTTCTGATCCTAAAAAAATTATGGCAGAGCTTTTTGCCAAAGAAACAGGCATTTCTAAAGGCAATGGAGGTTCAATGCATATGTTTGATAAGGAAAACCATTTTTATGGTGGGCATGGTATTGTAGGTGGGCAAATTCCTTTAGGAACAGGGATTGCATTTGCAGAAAAATATAATGGATCGGATAATCTTTGTGTTACGTATTTAGGAGATGGAGCTGCTCGACAAGGAGCATTTCATGAGGCCTTAAATTTGGCTATGACAATGAAATTGCCAGTACTCTTTGTAATTGAAAACAATGGCTATGCTATGGGTACATCTGTTGCTAGAACATCAAATGTTACCGATTTATCTGAGCTTGGGAGAGCTTATGCGATGCCATCGGTAACTGTTGATGCGATGAATGTTGAAAACGTACATGAAGCAATAGAAATTGCTGCTAAAAGAGCACGTAAAGGAGATGGGCCAACATTATTAGAATTTAAAACGTATAGGTATAAGGGGCATTCGATGTCGGATCCTGCCAAGTATAGAACCAAAGAGGAACTAGAAGAATACAAAAAACTAGACCCAATAGAACAGGTGAAGCAAGTCATCTTAAAAAACAAATTTGCAACCGAAGAAGAACTAATTGCAATTGATAAATCACTAAAAGAAAAAGTACTTGAAAGTGTAAAGTTTGCAGAGGAGTCTAACTTTCCTCCTGCAAGTCAAGCATTTGAAAATGTATATGTACAAGAAGATTACCCATTTGAGATGGGGTAATGTTATTTTATAGTGGTATTATTGCAGCCGAAAAATAAGAAGAATGGCTAAGAAAGGTAAAAAACAAGAGGATGGAATTTTGGAAAGTGCAGAAGTACTTGCAGAACAAATTTCAAAATCCGAAAAATTTTTAGAAGATAATAAAGTAGTAGCATTTTCAATCGCAGCACTTTTAGCGATTGTGTTAGCTGGTTTTTTTGGCTATAAGTACTACATGGATAATCAGGATTCATTAGCTCAGGACGAAATGTTTCAGGCTGTTTATTATTTTGAGCAAGACAGTTTAGAGTTAGCATTGAATGGAGACGGTAATTATTATGGCTTTTTAGAGGTTATAGATAATTACGGTTCTACAGAAGCGGGCAATTTAGCTAATTTCTATGTGGGTTCTATTTATATGAAAAAAGGCTCGTATTCATCCGCTGTTCCTTTTCTAAAAGATTTTAGTAGCAGTGATTATGTAATCCAAGCAAGAGCTTATAGCTTATTGGGTGATTCGTATATGCAAGAAGAAAATTTTAGTGAAGCTGCTAGTTACTATTCAAAAGCTGCTTCTTATAAGCCAAATGAGTATTTTACGCCTATTTATTTGTTAAAAGCTGGGTTGGCTTACGAAAAATTAGAAGATTTTGGTAGTGCAAGTAAACAATACGAAACTATTGTAAAGGAATACGGCAAATCAAACGAAGTTGATAAAGCTAAAAAGTATAAGGCAAAGCTTCAGTCGAAATCCTAAGCACTCATACAATATTTGTAAAAGGGGTAGGATTTAATAATCTTACCCCTTTTTTATTTCAAAAAAATTAATGTAGAAATTATGGCTAGTAATCTTAAAAACCTAAGTAATTATTCGGATAAAAACACCGGTGATATTAAAAATAAACAATTTGGGATAGTAGTTTCTGAATGGAATGATACAATTACTGAAGCATTATTAGAAGGTGCTATTGAAACCTTATTGGAGCAAGGTGCTAAAAGAGAAAACATTAAAGTGCATTATGTACCTGGTAGTTTTGAGTTATCTCTTGGCACACAATTTCTTGCCCAAATGGATTTAATAGATGCAGTTATTAGTTTGGGTTGTGTTATTCAAGGTGAAACCCGACATTTCGATTTTATTTGCGATGCAGTAGCTCAAGGAATTACTAATGTAGGATTGAAATATAATAAACCAGTAATTTTTGGATTGCTAACTACCAATACAATGCAGCAAGCATTAGATAGAGCAGGAGGCAAGCACGGTAATAAAGGAGAAGAAGCAGCGATTACTGCCGTAAAAATGTTGAGCTTCTAATTCAATTCTTAATACTAGTAAGATGAAGGTTTTAAAATTTGGAGGTACTTCTGTAGGAAGTGCTGAGAGAATGCAACGTGTTGCTAAACTTATTACAAGCAATAGTGATCCTAAAATAATTGTGCTTTCGGCAGTTTCAGGAACTACCAATGAGTTGGTTAAAATAGGAGATTTATTAGTATCGAAACAAATTAAAAAAGCTGAGCAGGCAATTGAAAAACTAAATAGTGAGTATCAAGTTTTTATTACAAGCTTATTATCATCTTTTAATTATGTAAAGCAGGCCAATTCGGTAGTTGATAAAAGCTTTACAATAATGCGTAATTACCTGAATTATCCTTTTGGAAAGTCAAAAAATAACGAGTTACTTGCTCAAGGCGAATTGTTATCTACCAACCTGTTTACATTATTTCTGTCTGAAAAGGGGATAGTTGCAGAGCTTATTTCTTCTCTTGATTTTATTCATTTAAATGCTGAGGGTGAACCAGTAATAAAGGATATTGCAAAAAAGCTAACGCGTATAATTAAAAACAGAAATGAGCACAATCTCTTTATTACTCAAGGCTTTATCTGTTTAAACAATGAAGGAGATATTGATAATTTAAAAAGAGGCGGGAGTGATTATACGGCATCTCTTATAGGAGCAGCAGTAGATGCGGAAGAAATCCAGATATGGACTGATATTGATGGAATGCATAATAATGACCCTCGTATAGTAACTACTACTAAAGCTATTAAGCATTTGTCTTTTGATGAAGCTGCTGAATTGGCCTATTTTGGTGCAAAAATATTGCATCCTGCTACTATTTTTCCTGCACAGGAAGCATCTGTGCCGGTTCGGTTAAAAAATACAATGAGGCCCAATGCTGAAGGTACTTTAATTGATAAAAATATAAGCGTTAGGAGCGTAAAAGCAGTGGCTGCAAAGGATGGCATAACGGCCATCAAAATAAAATCATCAAGGATGCTATTAGCACATGGCTTTTTGTTAAAAATATTTCAAATTTTCGACACGTATAAAACACCCATTGATCTGGTAACTACCTCTGAAATTGCAGTTTCGTTAACAATAGACGATATTTCTTTTTTAGAAGAGATTGTGGTGGAGCTTAAGAAGTTAGGAGTTGTAGAGGTAGATACCAACCAAAGTATAATTTGTTTAGTCGGCAATTATATTTTAAAAAATCAGAAAGTAATTACATCACTTTTTAAATCTTTAGAAAAGGTGCCTGTTAGAATGATTTCTTTGGGAGGCAGTAAGAACAATATTTCTTTATTAGTTAGTACAGAGCATAAACTAGAAGCTCTGCAAAACATAAACAAAGGTGTTTTTGGTCTTTAAAAATAGAAGAAAATCAACCAAACTACTATAAATATTGGCAATAAAATAGGGATAGAAAACCTAATAATATAACCAAAAAACGAAGGCATTTTAATACCTAATTGCTCGGCAATTGATTTAACCATAAAGTTTGGCCCATTACCAATGTAAGTCATTGCTCCAAAAAACACAGCTGCAATTGATATAGATTGAAGGTATAATGTGCTGTTTTCATATCCTCCGGCTGCAAATTGCCTTACATGTTCGATATTGTTTATATCTGCACCCGATGAAGCCATTGCCGCAGCTAAAAAGTTTAAATAGGTAGGTGCATTATCTAATACGCCAGATAATAAGCCCGTGCCCCAATACAGGGTGTTATGTGTAATCATAGCCGCACCTTCCGGTGATTGGGCAAAATTGCCAACCATTTCAAGTGCGGGCATCATCGTTCCGAAAATTCCGATAAAGATGAAAGCAACTTCTTTAATAGGCTCAAAACTAAAATCATTCTTTTTGAGCATGTCCTTATCTGCTACTTTATAGGACAGAAATGCAACAGATAGCATAATTATTTCTCGTACAAACGAAAATTTTTGACCATCGTAATTGATTGCCGGCACCCAATCAAAAACATTTGGGTCTAAAAAAACAGCACCAACAATAATGGCTAACCAGGCAAAATTAACCCCACCTGCGATAGATACTTTACCACTTCTTCCTTCATCAGCGGCAACTCGTTTGTTCTTTTTATCAAAAAAGTAAAAAACAATAAGGAGTATAGTTATGGTAAATAGCCACGGAGAAAAATTATGGGTTAACGTCCATTCAAATGGCACCCCTTTTAAAAAACCTAAAAATAGAGGAGGGTCACCAATAGGCGTAAGTGCACCGCCAACATTACTTACAATGAAGATAAAGAATATGATATGATAGGCTTGAATTCTGCCTTTGTTTAATTTTAAAAATGGCCTTATTAGTAGCATGGATGCACCTGTGGTGCCAATAACATTTGCGAAAATTGCACCAATTAATAAAATAGCTACGTTAGTTACTGGAGTTGATTTTTTATCAACGCTTATCATTATACTGCCCGAAGCTATAAATAGCCCAGCTAATAGCGATATAAATTGCACGTATTCAAAAAATGCATGCACAGGGGCGTGAACATTATGAATGCCAAATATGTAGTATAAGACTACCGTGGCTGCTAATATTACCGCAATTTTAGGATAGTTATGGTGCCAAAAATGTTCGAAAAATAACGGGCCTGTGGCAATCATGGCTAATAAAAGAACAAAGGGAATTATAGACCATCCAGCCGCTAAAGGATGTTCTTCATTTACTTGTTCATTATTAGAAGACACTATACTGCTTTCAATAGCAGCAGAATTTTCTGTTATCGAAGTGTTTGTTGTATAAGAATAAACGGGTGTATTTACAGTAAAAATCAGGGCTATTAAAACCCCGATTGTTAGTCCACCAATTTTAAAAAAATGAAGAGGATTTGAAAACATAAGCCTAAAAATATGAAATTATTTTATCATACTAATTATAAATACGTAGTCAAATTTATAATAACTACAATATTATTGAGGTGAATTATGAATGCAGTGATTGACATAGGTAATACAAAAGCAAAAATTGGCTTATTCGAGGAAGATAATAAGTTAGAAGTATCAATAATAGATTCGAAGGATGCGGGAGAGTTTCTTAAAAAAAACAATGTATCAAAAGCATTGATTAGCAATGTATCTGAAAAGGATGATTTTTTAGATAGGTTGAAAAGTTATGTAAAACGCCTCGATATTTTTACAATTAGCACACCAATGCCAATCATTACATTATACGAAACACCTTTATCCTTAGGAGTGGATAGGTTAGCTGCTTGTGTTGGAGCAAGAAAATATGCAACAGGCAACATATTGGTAATTGATGCAGGCTCTTGCATAACATTAGACTTGCTGAATTTACATAATAAACACGTGGGAGGAGTTATAACTCCTGGAATAAATATGCGCCTAAAAGCCATGCATACTTTTACATCAAACTTGCCGTTAGTTTGTTTTGAACCAGTGCCATTAGTTGGGCAAACTACTGAAAAATGCTTGCAAAGTGGAGCAGTAAATGGAAGTTTAGCAGAAATAAATGGGCTAATAAATGGGTTTAAGCAGAAATATCGAAATTTATCAATAATAATTGGGGGTGGAGATGCTGTTTTTTTTGATAAAAACTTGAAATTAGACAC
The DNA here is from genome assembly GCA_964596935.1 of uncultured Roseivirgaceae bacterium. GTDB lineage: Bacteria > Bacteroidota > Bacteroidia > Cytophagales > Cyclobacteriaceae > JAKISE01. Next base: position 13,111 of record CAZQWZ010000023.1, on the reverse strand, counting down.
CTTTGTGGTTTCAAATTTAGCAGTGGAAGGATTACATGCAATTTTTAAGTATAATGAGTAAGGCGAAAGGCGTAATTTTAGTGGGATTTTTTGCGATGATTTTATTGAGCAAACCCACGTTTGCACAGGTAACACATTCGCCTTATTCATCTATTGGCATAGGCGATATTCTTGATCCTACTACGGCCTCAAAATTTGGAATGGCAGGGCTTGGTGTAAGTAACGGAACATACTTTAGCCTAAATATGATTAATCCTGCACTACTTCATTATAATAGAGTGGCGCTGTTTTCAGCTGCTATTTTAGGCGAAACAAAAACCATCAACCAATCGGGCTTTGAGCCTTATGCAGCGGGTACTGGCCAACTAAATCATATGGCGATGGCTTTCCCATTAATTTCAGGAAAACTTTCAACCTCGCTGGTTTTAAACCCCTACTCAGCTGTTAATTATAATGTAAGTTATTCGGCTCCTGTGGAAGGGCATCCTACAGATACTGCTTTTATTACAGCAAAAGGAGATGGAGGCATTGATCAACTTAGTTTATCGTTTGGTGGAGAAGTTGTGAAGGGGTTATCGTTTGGTATTAAAGCAAGTTATTTATTTAGCTCTATTAGAAAAGAAAGTAAATCTTTTATACCTATTTCTTTTACGAATAACTACGTGGCAACTATTAACGAGCGTGTAAGCTTCCAAGATTTTATGTTTGGAGTTGGAGTTGCTTATAAATTAAGTGTCAATAAAACTTCCTCTATAAATTTTGGAGCCACTTATGATTTTGCAGCAGATATAGATTCAAAACTATTTGCACGGTTCGATCAAGAACTTTTAACAGGCTCTACGGTTTTTGCAGATACCATTGCAGATAATACACCTATAACTGTTACTTTACCTAGCAAGTTAGCCTTGGGTTTATCTTATAACCATAAGAATAAATTTTTGATTGGTGTAGATTATTCCACACAAGATTGGACTGAAAGCAAGGAAATATTAACGAATGAAACGATCTATACGAAAAGAGAAAAATATGTGCTTGGTATTGAAATTACACCTGATTTTAATAGCCTAAATAACTACTTTAAAAGAATGACTTATAGGGCAGGAGCAAGCTTTACAAATACCCCATATATATTTGGAGATACTCAAATTACAGATTTTGGCATTAATTTTGGGTTATCTTTACCAGTTGTTCGATTTTCGAGCCTAGATTTTGGCTTCCAATTAGGAAGTAGAGGTACTTTAACGGATAACTTAATACAAGAAAAATATTTTAAAGTGTACTTTGGAGTTAGTTTCAACGATAGTCGTTGGTTTTTGAAGCCCAAGTTTAATTAATAAAAAATTAGAAAGTGATGAAAAAATTATTTGGAACCTTAGTGTTAGTGTCATTAGTAATAATGAGTGCAAATGCACAAAAAGGATGGAAGTGGCCTGAAGATTCAGCTACAAAGGTAAAAGCTGAAGAAATGAATGTTATTCAGTCAGATGCAGTTAAAATTGGTGATTATAGAGCAGCAATTCCTGCGATTAATTGGTTAATTGCTAATGATCCAGACTTAAATAAATCATTATACATAAACGGTTCAAAAGTGTATGATAACTTAGCAAAAGTAGCTCAAGCAGAAGAAAAGGCAGCCAAAGCTGCCCTTAAAGCTGCGGCAGCTTCGGATAAAGAAGCTGCCGCAGTAGTGTATAAAGCAAAGTTTGATAGAAGAGCTGAATTAGCTGATTCAATATTGATGATGTATGATAAAAGGATGGAATATTTTGGAGATAAGCCAAATGTATTGAACCGTAAAGTATTTAAGGCTTATAAATATTTTGTAAAAGATTACTCTAAATCAGAATGGTTATTAGAAATGTATGATGAAGCATTTGATATTGGAGGAGATAAAATACCTGATGGTAATATTATAGCTTATATGAATGTCATAAAGGTAAATGCTCTCTTGAAAAAGATTGACGAAGATGCAATTCTTGATCGTTATGATGTTATTTCTTCTGTAATTGATAAAAAGATTGCTGCTAATAAGGAAAAAGGAAAGAGTGTTGAATCTATAATTAAAAAGAAAGGAATGGTTGATAACATATTAACGGAAATTGTTGACATCAATTGTGAGTTTGTTGAAACCAATATGGCACCAAAATTTGATGAAAATCCTGAAGATATAAAATTGGTTAAAAGAATGTTCATATTTATGCTTTCAGGTAAATGTACCGATACGCCATTGTTTATTAGTGTTGCTAAGCAACTTCAAAAAATGGAACCTGATTTTGGTCTGGCTAAAGTAATTGCTACCAAGTGCTTAGCAAGTAAAGATTATTCTTGTGCTATAGAGTATTATAACCAAGCTTTAGAATTAACAGAAGATGGTTCGTCAAAATCGGATATCTATGTAAGCCAAGGCAAGGTTTATAAGGCACAAAAGAAAAAGACGAAGGCTCGTGCAATGTTTAGCCATGCCATTGCTGCTAACCCCGCAAATAAAAATGCCTACAATGGCATAGGAGATTTATACTATTATAGTGTTAAAGAGTGCCAAGAAAAAATTGATATGGTTAAAGATCGTTTGGTATATATAGCTGCTTACGATATGTATAAAAAAGGTGGTAATACTAAAAAGGTGAATATGTCTAAAGAGCAGTTTCCATCTAAAGAAGAACTTTTTAATGGGAATTACACGGTAGGTCAAACACTTTCAGTAGGGTGTTGGATTAATAAATCTGTGGTACTACAAACACGTGACTAATAATTATTAATTTATAAATTAGGCTGTTTTTCTTCGACACTAATCGGAGCGAAATAGCCTTTTTGTTGAATCAAAACAAAAAATATTGAGTAGAATAGTTGGTCTTTTATTTGTTATAATCATAACAGCTTGCAAAACGGAAGTTGAAGTAAAAGAGATTCCTCAAATTTATACTGGGCCACTAAGCAAACTATATGGAGCAACCATAATTTATAGTGATTCTGCACGGCTTAAAGCAGAAGTGCAAGCAGAGGAAGTGTTGGATTTGCAAAATGGCGATCGCGAACTACCTAAAGGAATGTTTATCACCTTTTACGAAAAAGATGGAACCGTATCGGCTACGTTACGAGCAAATTATGCGTATTATTATAAAGAAGAAGACAGATGGAGAGCTACAGGAAATGTAGTTATTCATAATATTTTAAATGAAGAAACTCTTAAATCTGAGGAGCTTTTTTGGGAGCCCAAAACAGAAGATGTATATACTGAAAAGTTTGTACGGATTGAAACGCCAGGTGAATTAATGACTGGCACAGGGCTAAAAGCAAAACAAGACTTTTCTGAGTGGACTCTTGAAAATCCGGAAGGAACAATTGATGTAGAAGATGACGAAGTCTAACGAAAAACCTAAAACAAAATTAATTGACATCCTACTGCTTTTTTTAAGTGGTGGGTTAATCATAATTGGTGTAAACGAAACCATTAATACAGGATTCGAAAATTCATATTACATTTTTATGATATCTATTGCCTTGTTTTTGTATTACCAAATTAGGAAAAACAAAAAAAAGCAAGAGGAAAATAAACCTCCAATGAATAGAAGAGCAAAACGGTATATGGATCGCAATCATTAAGAAGTTTCCATTAAGTGGCAGATTTAAACATTATACTCATTGCCCTTTTTTTTTCAGCCTTTTTTTCGGGTATGGAAATCGCATTTATATCGGTTAATAAACTGCAAATCGAAGTGCAAGCTAAAAATGGAGGATGGTCCGATAAAATACTTGCTAAGTTTATAACTAATCAATCAGGGTTTTTAGGCACCACCTTAATTGGCAATAATATTGCTTTGGTAGTGTACGGTATTTTTATGGCCAAAGCCATCGACCCTTGGCTTGTACAAGTATTACCCGAAGCCATCAATCAGCCAATCACACACTTGGTGCTTCAAACACTAATATCAACACTATTGGTGCTTTTTACGGCCGAATTTTTACCTAAAAGCCTTTTTATATTAGAGCCTAATCGAGTTTTAAAGTGGTTAGCAATACCGATGGTGTTTATCTATTACCTGCTATGGTTACTAACTTTTATTGTTACCTGGATATCGAAACTATTAATTGTTTACGTATTTAGGTTGTCGTATAACGAAACAAAGCCTGTGTATGGCTTGGCAGATCTTAATATCTATATTAAAAACTTAGTTAATCAAACCGATTCTATTGATGGCAACGAAGATTTGCCAGATGTTGATGAGGCTATTTTTTCAAATGCAATTGATTTTAAAAATCTCCAAATTAGAGACTGTATGATTCCTCGAACCGAAATTATTTCGGTTGAAGTAACGGATGTATTAGAAGATTTGGTAGAATCATTGATAAAAAGTGGACATTCTAAAGTATTAGTTTTTGAAAATAATATTGACAATATTTTAGGATATTGCCACGCACACGAACTTTTTAAAAAGCCCCAAAGCATTAAAAGCATAATGTCTCCCATTATGATTGTTCCTGAAACCATGAGAGCGCAAGAGCTAATGGTGAAGTTTATTACTAATAAAAAGGGAATTGCGGTAGTGGTAGATGAGTATGGAGGCACCAGTGGCCTTGTTTGTTTAGAAGATTTGATTGAAGAAATTGTAGGTGAGATCCATGACGAGCACGACAAAGAGGCCTTAATTGAAGAAAAAATAGACCAGCACACCTATAAGCTAAGTGCTCGGCACGAAATAGAATACCTAAACGATACGTATAAGTGGGGTTTGCCTCTTGGAGAATACGAAACATTAGGAGGTTTATTATTATCTATTATAGGAGACATTCCAAATTCAGGACAAATGATTGATTTTAAGCCATTTAAGGCTGAAATTATCGAAATGGAAGACAAGCGAATTATCTTAGTAAAGTTAAAAATTAGGAAAAGATAACCTTTCTTTGAGTAGTTACAAATTACATTATTCTTTTAATGTAGTATTAATAGAAATTTCAATTTGGTTTTGTGGGGTTTAAGTAGCTATTTTTGCGGTCTTTAAAATAGAAAAAATGGCATTAATTAATACGTTGAGGGAGAAAGGCAGCAAGTTTATAATTGGATTTATAGCTATCGCTATTGGCTCGTTTGTGTTGACAGATTTACTAAGTGGACAAAATTCAATTTTGGCAGGTAGTGACCGAGAAATTGGAGAAATTGCAGGAGAATCTATTTCCTATGATCAATTTCAAGCCAGGGTAGATGTACTGGCAAATAATTATGCATCCAATTTCGGCAGAAACCCAGGAGCAGATGAATTAACATCTTTAAGAAACCAAGCTTGGTTGCTTATGGTAGCAGAAAAATCATTTGAAAAACTATATACAGATTTAGGCATTGGTGTTAGCCCAGAAGAACTAGTTGATATGGTTCAAGGAAAAAACATTAGCCCAGATATCCAACGAATATTTGTTGATCAAGCAACGGGCCAATTTAGTAAAGACCAGTTATTGCAAACACTTAACCAATTAAATGCGACTCCTCAAGGGCGTGCACAGTGGAGGCAGTTTGAGGATAATCTTATCCCTGCGCGAAAAAGAATTAAAGTAGATAATCTCTTAGACAAGTCAACTTTTGTTACAGATGCTGAAGCAGAGCGCGAGTATAGTGATCAAAATGCAGTAGCAGAGATTAAATATCTACACGTCCCATTTTATGCTATAAACGATTCATCCGTTACGGTAACAGATGCCGATCTTACAGCATACATTAAAAACCATAAAGAAGATTATAAAGTAGATTGGTCAAGATCAATCGAATACGTTTCGTTTTCAATAGTTGCATCTGCTGAAGATTCTTTAGAATATAGAGATGAGCTAAGAATAATGAAAGAAGAGTTTACAACAATCTCAGATGATTCGTTATATGCGGCTAGTAATTCTGATGGTAGCGACTATTTCAACACCTATTCTGTTAATACACTTCCTATTTTAATAGCATCTAACTTAAACATCTTGCATAAAGGCTCGGTTGTTGGCCCTTATATAAATGGTAATAGTTATGTGCTTTATAAAATAACCGACATTTTTGAAGACACAGAAGGAGTTGCAAAGGCTCGTCATATATTGATTAAATGGGATGATGATAGCGATGAGGCAAAAGCCAAAGCTAGAACTGAAGCAAACAGTGTTTTAAAGCAAGTGAGAGGTGGAGGTGATTTTGCTGAAGTAGCTAAAGATAAAAGTAAAGATGGTGGTTCTGCCATAAATGGTGGCGACTTAGGCTGGTTCGAAACAGGTAGAATGGTTGAGCCTTTTAACGATGCTGTTTTTAATGCTACAAGTACAGGGGTTGTACCTCGTTTAATTGAAAGTGAATTTGGTTTTCATATTATTGATGTAACCGAACTTCCTTCTTATACAAAATATAAAATTGCTACTGTGGGGCTTGAAATTACTGCAAGTGATAAAACAAGAGATGATGCATTTAGAAAAGCGGATTTCTTTGCAGGAACATCTAGTAATTACGATGATTTTAAAACCAATGCTGAAAAAGAGGAACTTCAAATATTAGAAGCTTCTAATATTGAGCCTAACGATGAATCTATTACTCGTATTGGCAAAGCTCGCCAAGTTATAGCGTGGTTGTTTAGAGAGGCTACAATGGGCAAAGTATCGCCTGTAAACGAACTAGATGACCAGTACGTGGTAGCTGTGATGACAGATGAACAAGAGGAAGGACTTGCTAATATTGATTTAGTAAGATTAGAGGTTACTATTGAAGTTAAAAATGAGAAAAAAGGTGAGATAATTGCTGAAAAACTAAAAGCTCTTACAGGAACACTTGATGAAATGGCAACTAGTTATGGCGTAGATGCAAATGTGTATTCTATGAGCAATCTTAAATTATCTTCAACAATAATATCAAGTGCAGGAAATGCTCCTGAGGCAATTGGTCAAGCATTTTCTTTAGCAGAAGGAAGCACATCGGGTCCAATTTTAACTGATAATGGAGTTGTAATAATTTTATTAGAAAGTGTTACTCCTGCTGCTGACATTGCAGATTATAGTTTACATTCAAGCAATTTGCTTCGTAACCGTGCAAGTAGATCTTCATACTATTTAAATCTATTAGTAGAAAAAGAAGCAAATGTAACGGACGGGCGTTATAAGTTTTATTAATTGATAACGTTACTGCGAACGAAGTGTGGCAGTCTATTACAAATTTTGAGATTGCTTCTCCCGATAAAAATCGGGATCGCAATGACGGTTTTATATAACATTTTAAGAATAGGGAGTACATTTGTACTCCCTATTCTTGTTTTATATGGAAGCACCTAAAGAAAAAAATTTTAAAGAATTACTAGACAACCAATACAATTGGCCTGCAGATTATTTATTTAAGTTTATTGTTACCAAAGAATACAAAGGTGAATTGATTAGTACATTAGGCGGCCATAAAGCAATTGAAAAGCCTTCATCAAAAGGTAAATATGTAAGTATTTCTTTAAGAATTATGATGCATAGTTCTGATGAAGTAATGGCACTTTACACCAAAGTGTCTAGCATAAAAACGGTAATATCACTCTAGTGATTTTAGGAATATTATTGTATTCTTCAATTCCGAGGAACGAGGAATCTTCTACTATAATATTTTATAGTTATCTTTCTGAAAGTATAGGATGCTTCGTGCCTCAGCATAAAAAAGGAATACATATAAACGGAATTGATGAGTGACTCAAAAACACAGCTTTATTTAGTGCCAACACCCATTGGTAATTTAAAAGATATTACCCTTCGCGCATTAGAAGTGTTGCAATCGGTAGATGTAGTTTTAGCAGAAGATACCCGAACCACGGGTAAGTTGTTGAAACATTACGAAATAAAACAAAAGTTGGTTAGCTACCATGCCCATAATGAGCATGCAGCTGTGAGTAGAGTTATAGAAAGCTTAGAAAGAGGCGATGTATTGGCATTGGTTTCTGATGCAGGTTCACCGGGGATTTCTGACCCAGGCTATTTACTGGTACACGAAGTATTAAAATATGGTTTTAAAATCGAAGCTTTACCTGGAGCAACGGCCTTTGTGCCAGCATTAGTAAAAAGCGGGTTGCCATCAGAACGGTTTGTGTTCGAAGGTTTTTTGCCTCACAAAAAAGGAAGAAAAACTCGCTTTTTAGCTTTAGTAGAAGAAACCAGAACTATTATTTTCTATGAATCACCACATCGTTTATTAAAAACTTTGAATCAAATTGCAGAGTTTTTAGGAGAGGATAGGCAGATTTCAGTTTCTAGAGAGTTAACTAAAATGTTTGAAGAAACTGTAAATGGTACTGTAACTGAAGTAATCGAACATTTTGAAAATGGCATTATCAAAGGCGAATTTGTACTAATAATTGCTGGCAAGTAATGGAGTTGGAAGATATTGGCTTAAAAGCAAAATCTCTTGTTTTACAAGTAGGCGAATTTATTCGTGCCGAATCGCTAAAGTTTTCTACATCTAGCATCGAAATTAAAGGATTGAACGATTTGGTTTCTTATGTAGATAAAGAAGCTGAACAACAGTTGGTAGCGGGGTTATTAACAATATTGCCTCAAGCAGGTTTTATTGTAGAAGAAGGCACTGCTGGTAAAACCAACGAAAAGTATATATGGATTGTTGATCCTTTAGATGGCACCACAAATTTTATTCATGGGTTGCCTGTGTATTCAATTTCGGTAGCTTTAATGCACAATAACAAGTTGGTTTTAGGTATTGTGTATGAAATCAATAAAAGTGAGTTGTTTTATGCACACAAAAGTGGTGGAGCTTGGCTTAATGATAAGTCCATATCGGTTTCTCCAATTAATCAACTGAGTAACAGCTTACTTGCAACGGGTTTTCCTTATCATAATTTTGAACAGCTAGAAACCTATATAAAAATGCTTTCGCATTTTATGAAGCACACGCACGGATTAAGAAGATTAGGGTCGGCAGCTGTTGATTTAGCCTATGTGGCTTGTGGTAGGTTCGAAGGCTTTTTCGAGTACAACCTTAACCCTTGGGATGTAGCAGGCGGAGCCTTTATTGTGCAAGAAGCAGGGGGAACGGTTGTAGATTTTAAAGGAGGAGCTAATTACTTGTTTGGCAGAAGCATTATTGCTTCAGGAGCAGTTAACAAAGAGTTGTTTGCCACAATAGATTCTATTTGGAATAAACCTATAAACTAAATAAAAGAAATCCCCTCCTTGGAGGGGTTAGGGGTGGGTGTTTAAACCAAACCTATTAAATTTGCACTATGCAAGAAATTCTAGCTGCACTTGTCGTATTCTCAGCCGTTGCTTATTTAGGGCAACGAACCTATAAAAGTTTATTTTCTAAAAAATCAAGCTGCGAAGTAAATTGTGGTTGCGAGCCTTCTTCAAACTCTCCTGCACTAGAGGAGTTTAAAAAGAGAGGATAGTCAACCTCTCATTCCTTGGTTCGTGTTTCACGAAACAATAGCAAATTAATCTTCCTTACTTTCGCATAGCTCCAGCCAAACAAAGACCAAACCTTTGTTTTCTCCGTTCAATTTTGGCAAATACCCATTGAGAAAGCAGGCTAAAATTTAAGATTGCTTTAAAAGACAGTCCAGAACTCTAGGCTTTTTCTTAAAAACACATGCTAATTCTACTATTTGTTAAGTCCTGATAGTGAGATAGTTGTAAATTGTTATTCATATAATTATACAACATCTTGAAATAAACTTGTCATTTCTACTATTTATGGATAGTAGAACTACTATTTTTTTATACTAAAAATATATAAAAGTTGACAAAATTGTGTGAGGAAAAATTGATATAAGAACTATATTTTTGTATTAATATAATATGTAATATAATATGTAATATAATATGTAATATAATATGTAATATA
>CAZQWZ010000023.1:0-3176 GCA_964596935.1 uncultured Roseivirgaceae bacterium | reverse complement strand
TAATATAATATGTAATATAATATGTAATATAATATGTAATATAATATGTAATATATATAACCATTATTTGATATTAAACATGCCAATTTTCCCTAAAGAAATAATAGAATCAACATCTGAATATTATTTGGATAAGATTAAAGTAAGAAGCAGATTAATTTATTTGATTCTGCTCCTTGCATTTGTGGGTGGTATAGTTGCTCTGCCATACATTAAAATAGAGCTAAGTATAAAAAGCAGGGGTATTCTTACTCCCAAAACCACCAAACTTCCACTATTTTCTTCTGCATCGGGTTCTGTTGTATATAGTACACTTTTTGAAAATGCTGTTTTAATTAAAGGTGATACTGTCTGTATTATTGATTCTGAAATGCTGGATATGCAAATAAAGGAGAATGAAAATAGACATGCCGAAGATTTACTTTATTTAAATGATTTGCAACTTATTTCTGATCTAGGCATTACCCATTCAATAAAATTGCCCCCATTAAACACAGAAGTATATCGCAGTGCAGCAAACGAACTTATTCAGCGGCTCAAACATTTGAATAATCAAATTACACAAACAAGAACGGTATATAAAAGGGATAAAAAGCTATTTAATAGTCAGGTATTATCTGCCAAAGAGTACGAAAAAACTGTATATGCTTTTAAGCAAACTAAAAGTAATTACAAGCTGGCCATTAATGAGAAACTTGCCCAATGGGAGAAGGATGAGCAATCTTACCAAATTCAGTTGAAGCAAACAAGAGCAAAAATTCAACAACTAAAAAAGGAAAAAGAAAGGCATTATTTAATTGCTCCTATTTCAGGAGTGGTGCAACAACACATGGGTATTAGAAAAGGAAGTTTTATATATGTAAATCAAAAATTAGCAGAAATTTCACCGGATTCCACCCTTATTGCTGAAATGTATATTGCTCCAAGCGATATTGGTTTTGTACAGCTAGGCAAACCACTTAAAATACAGGTAGATGCTTTTAATTATAACCAATGGGGAATGCTAGAAGGTATAATAATAGAAATATCGGATGATATAATAATAGTAAATCAAATGCCTGTATTTAAAATCAAATGTGCTTTTGATTCGAACTATATGACACTGAAAAATGGATACAAAGGATACTTAAAAAAGGGAATGACAGTAGGTGGGAGAATAATGATTACAGAAAGAAGTTTATATCAATTGCTATACGATAAGACAGATGATTGGCTTAACCCTAATAAAGCATAATGGCAAAAATCAACATTAAACAACGAGATATTACCGATTGCGGTGCAGCTTGTCTGGCTTCGGTTGCCGAGCATTATAAATTAGGCATCCCTGTATCACGTATTCGCCAATATGCATCTACCGATAAGCGTGGCACCAATGTGCAAGGGATGTTAGAAGCAGCCGAAAAATTGAGTTTTCAGGCAAAAGGAGTAAAAGGAGGATTTGAAAGTTTGGCTAAAATACCGAAACCTGCCATTGCCCACATTATAGTTAAAGAAGTACTTCATCATTATGTGGTTATTTATAAAGTAACCCCAAAGTATATTGAGGTAATGGATCCTGCTTATGGTGAAATGAAAAAATACACCCACGAGGAGTTTAAAAAAGTGTGGACAGGCATATTGGTGCTTTTACTGCCTAACGAATCGTTTGAAGCCAAAACCGAAAAAGTGTCGATCATGCGCAGACTTTGGTTTTTGCTTAAACCACACCGTGGAGTACTTACGCAAGCATTGGTTGGGGCTGCCATTTATACCATAATAGGATTATCCACCTCTATATTTTTACAAAAAATTATTGATTACGTAATTCCTACAGGCAATACAAGCCTGCTTAATTTAATGGGGGTTGTAATGTTGGGCTTGCTGGGGCTACAGCTACTTATTGGTGGTATGAAAACTGTTTTTATGCTAAAAACAGGGCAACAAATAGATGCCCGATTAATATTGGGTTATTATAAGCACTTATTAAAACTACCTCAGCAGTTTTTTGATACCATGCGGGTGGGCGAAATTATTTCGCGAATAAACGATGCGGTAAAAATAAGGGCTTTTATAAACGATGCTGCTATAAATCTTGCCGTTAACTTGTTTATTGTGGTGTTTTCGTTTGTGCTTATGTTTACCTATTACTGGAAACTGGCACTTATTATGCTGCTAATCATTCCTGTATATCTTATTGTCTATATAATTATAAACAGGCTCAATAAAAAGGTACAGCGCAAATTGATGGAACGTGCCGCAGAGCTGGAATCTCAATTGGTAGAATCAGTAAACACTGTACGTACTATTAAACAGTTTGGCATTGAGCACCACGCCAATATTAATACCGAAACCCGATTTATTAATTTGCTAAAGTCAATTTATACCTCAGGTATGAACGGCTTATTTTCATCTACTTCTACCGAATTGGCCTCCAGAGTGTTTACCATTATCTTACTTTGGGTGGGGGCAGGGTTTGTAATTGAGCAAACCATTACCCCAGGCGAACTTCTCTCATTTTATGCACTTATAGGCTACTTTACAGGACCTGTAAGCAGCCTTATTGGCATGAACAAAACCGTGCAAGATGCCCTTATTGCCTCCGACCGCCTGTTCGAAATTATGGATTTAGAAAGGGAAAAGGAAGAAAATATGATGACCCTTAAACCCGAAATGATAGGCGATATTGTTTTTAATAAAGTTGGCTTTAGGTATGGCTCAAGGGTAACGGTATTTGAAGATTTTAGCTTGGTAATACCCCATAAAAAGATAACCGCTATTATTGGAGAAAGTGGTTCGGGTAAATCAACATTAGCAGCTATTTTACAAAAGCTCTACCCTTTGCAAACAGGGCATGTAAAAATAGGTAGCTATAATCTGGAAAACATCTCTGCAAGCTCCTTACGTAAATTAATAGGCATTGTGCCCCAAAACATCGACCTATTTGCAGGCAATGTAATCGAAAACATTGCTTTAGGTGAGTATGAGCCTGATATGCAGCGCATCCACCAAATACTAGAGCAACTAGGTATGATGGAATTTATTGACCAACTACCCAATAAGCTAGGCTCCTACCTAGGCGAAAATGGCGTAAACCTAAGCGGTGGGCAAAAACAGCGGCTTGCTATTGCCCGTGCCTTGTACAAACAGCCCGAGCTGCTTATTATGGATGAGGCCACCTCTTCACTAGATTCAGCATC
>CAZQWZ010000022.1:0-20807 GCA_964596935.1 uncultured Roseivirgaceae bacterium | reverse complement strand
ATCAAAGACAAAATCTTTCAACCTTTCTTTACCACCAAACCCACAGGCCAAGGTACAGGCCTGGGCTTAAGTATGAGCTATGATATTATTACCAAGGGGCATGGCGGAGAATTGAAAGTGGAATCTAAACTAGGTGAAGGCTCAATATTTACTATTCAATTAATCAATATATAGGCAGATGAAAATAAAACTGATAATAGGTGTAAGTATTATTCTGACAATCATGAGTCTTAATATTTCGTTGGCGCAAAACGCAAAAATTGATAGTCTTAACAACCTAATAAATACAGCAACAACTGATACAGGCAGAATAATGCTGACGCTGCAAAAAATTGATATAATCACTACCATTAATCTCGATTCTGCGATACAACTTGGAATGAAAACGCTTAGGGAAGCTCAAGAAATTAAGTTTTACAGAGGCGAGATTGATTTAAGGCAAAAGCTCGTATATGGTTTTTCCTATAAAGGGAATTTTAGCGATGCAGAAGAACAGCTTAACTACCTCGATAATTTTTTAGAACCCTCTAAAGATTCAACTGATTTTGCTAAAATTTATGGCAGTTGGGGGTTGCTCTACGGTATGCAGAGTAAATATGACTCCTCCATTATTTTTTATGAAAAGGAAATTGCCATTTTCGAACGTGCCGGAAAAGGAAGCGAGCTGGGAAGAAGTTACTCAAATATTGCTATTGGCTATCAGCAGTTGTCAAAATTTTCAATGGCATTAGTTTATCAACAAAAATCTTTAGCGCTATATGAGTCAAACAAGAACGAGGTTGGTCAGGCTTATACGTATGTAAACTTAGCCAATACGTATCTAAATATGGGTGACTTTGAGCGTGCGGAAAGTGCCTTCTTAAAATCCATCGAGCTAGCAATAAAGAACCAACTCAATAATGTTGAGCTCTATGCCTATGCCAATATTTCGAGCCTTTATATTGATGAGGCCAAGTGGCAAAAAAGTTTCGATTTTGCTATAAAAGCTGCCAATTTAGGCGCAAAAATGGGAGACCAAGGCATACAGGCAGCCAGCCTTGCGAAGGCATCAAGGGCGATGGTTAACCTTGGCAAGGCAGAGAAGGCGCTGGCTCTATCACAAACAGCAATCGCTGTGGCAGACTCATCAGCTCAGCCTCTTAACATCAGTCAGGCGAATGCAAGTATGGGATTTGTATTAAAATTAACAAAAAAATGGAGTGAGGCCATCCCTTATTACGAAAGAGCCTTTGAGTCTATTAAAGATGCCGATATATATACGGCCAATATGAGTTTATTATACAATGAATTATCCGCTTGCTACGAGAACACGGGTCGTTACTCGAAGGCATTGGAATTGTATAAGCAATATGCCATCATAACCGACTCCATAAGAAGTAGAGACAATATTCAGAAAGCTACCGAGCAGACCATGACCAACGAATTTGAAAAAAAGGAGCAGTTTACGAAAGCACAACAAGCAGCAAAAGACGAAATAACCCGTACCCGTCAGGCATCAATGGTAATTGGCCTCGTTCTTTCACTTATTATAATTGTAGGCGCTGTATTTGCCTTCTTCAGTAAGCAGAAGGCTAATACAGTTCTTCATAAACAAAAAGATCAAATTGAAAATACGCTTTCACAGTTAAAATCAACCCAAACACAACTCATCCACTCCGAAAAAATGGCTTCGCTTGGGGAGCTTACAGCAGGTATTGCACACGAGATTCAAAACCCTTTGAATTTTGTAAACAACTTTTCTGAGGTAAGCACCGAGCTCATTGATGAAATGAGTGAAGAGCTTGAAGAGGGGAATTTGGAAGATGTGAAAGAGATCACAGCCGACCTTAAGCAAAACCTAGAAAAAATAAATCACCATGGCCAACGGGCAAGTAGCATTGTAAAAGGGATGCTCGAACATTCCCGCACCGGTGATGGCACCAAAGAACTTACCGATATCAATAAATTAGCCGATGAGTATCTGCGTTTGTCTTACCATGGTCTCCGTGCCAAAGACAAAAGCTTTAATGCCGATTTTACCACTAATTTAGATCCAAGCCTGCCTAAAATAAAAGTGGTACCACAAGATATTGGCCGGGTGTTGCTTAATCTAATTAATAATGCATTTCAAGCCGTGTCCTCCAGATCCGCCAACTGGTCGGAGGAGGTGGGCAGTGACTATAAGCCTAAAGTTGAAGTAACCACTAAACAGCAGGGAGATACTATTGAAATTCGGGTAAAAGATAACGGCTCCGGCATACCCGAAAACATCAAAGATAAAATATTCGAACCCTTCTTTACCACTAAACCTACCGGCCAGGGCACCGGCTTAGGGCTAAGTATGAGCTATGATATTATTACCAAAGGGCATAACGGAGAGTTGAAGGTTGAGTCGAATGTTGGGAAAAGAACGGAATTTACTGTTTTGTTACCAAGAGAATGAAATAGTTATTATATTTATACGTATAAATTAAAAAATACGGAAGATGAAAACAAAACTTACACTAAGCTTAGATAAGGCAATAATAGAAAAGGGTAGAAATATTGCCAGAAGGGAAAAGAAAAGTCTTTCTCTCTTAGTAACAGAGTTATTGGGTAAGGAAATTGAAAAAGACTCGCTAAAGAAAAAGAAACTTGTGGCTGATTTGTATGGAATAGCCGGGAATATCTCTGAGAAAACCAATTGGAAGGAAATGATAAGGGAAGTAGCCTATGAAAAACATGGAAAATAAACTTTTTATTGACACCAATATTTTTCTAGATCTACTTTTAAAACGAGGTGGGTTTGGCGAACAAGCAAATGAATTTTTCTCAACCTGCATTGATCAGAAAATACATCTTTTAACATCAGTGTCTTGTATTCAGACCACTATTTATATATTACAAAAAACAGGATGCAACAGAAGTGTTGTTATCAATTCTATTGCCAAAATTAATGAACTTGTCGCAATGGCAAATACTTCCTCCGAGGATATTAATAAAGCAATCAAGTCAGATTTTATTGATCTTGAGGATGCCATTCTATATTATACGGCAATTTCAAACAACTGTGATGTGTTTATCACTCAGAATATAAAAGACTTTCCGAAAAGCAATAAAGATATATCTATTCTTAAACCCAATGAATTTTGAATTCTGTACAAATGATGCCAAAGCACTAGCGATCGATGCCATCGAAAATCAACAAAAAATATTGCATCATGGCAAAAGAGCAGATGCAATTGTAAAAGGCATGCTGCAACATAGCCGTACTAGCAGTGGAGTAAAAGAACCTACGGATATTAATGCCTTAGCAGATGAATGCCTTCGATTAGCCTATCATGGCCTACGTGCCAAGGATAAAACATTTAACGCTAGCATGAAAACTGATTTTGATGAGAGTATTGGGGCTATCAACATTATTTCACAAGATATAGGCAGAGTAATTTTAAATTTATTAACTAATGCCTTTTATGCCGTGTCCACCTAAGCCTTGGCGAAGGTGGACGGTGAGTATAAGCCAACTGTTTCTGTAACCACAAAAAAAGAGGGTGATAAAGTGCTAATTTCTGTTAAAGACAATGGCAATGGAATCCCAGAACAAGTGTTGAATAAAATATTTCAACCTTTCTTTACCACCAAGCCCACAGGGCAGGGAACTGGGCTAGGATTGAGTTTAAGTTACGATATTGTGAATGCACATGGAGGAGAAGTCAAAGTTGATACAGTGAATGGGAAAGGTTCGGAATTTGTTATAGTTTTACCCTATAAAGTATAAATATGAAGATACTAGTAGTAGATGATGAACAAGATGTCAAAACCTTATTTGAGCAGCGATTTAGAAAAGAAATAAAAAGAGGAGAGGTGGAATTTGTTTTTGCTTTTTCTGGGGAGGATGCCCTAGTGCAACTCAATGATTGGGAGCATGAGGCCATGCTGATATTATCTGATATAAATATGCCGGGCATGAGTGGCTTGCAATTACTAGAAAATGTAAAGAAAAAATATATGAAACCACCGCCAATAGTTATGATGATTACGGCCTATGGAGATGAAGAAAATCATAGGCTGGCCGAAGAACTGGGTGCTGACGATTTTCTAACCAAACCTGTTGATTTTAAATTGCTCAAAGAAAAATTAAAACTCAATAGCTAATGGCAAAAATATTAGTGGTCGATGATGAGGCTGATTTAGAAATACTTATCAAGCAAAAATTTCGCAAAAAAATAAGAGACAACTCTTATGAATTTATTTTTGCCGAAAATGGGAAGAGTGCATTGGCTAAAATTGATCAACATCCAGACGTTGATATTGTACTCAGTGATATTAATATGCCTGAAATGGATGGTCTTACTCTACTTAGTAGGTTAGGCGAATCAAGTCCTTTGATTAAAGCAGTTATTGTTTCTGCTTATGGTGACATGGACAATATTCGTACGGCCATGAACAGAGGCGCCTTCGATTTTATTACCAAACCAATCAATTTTGATGATTTGGCCATCACTATGGATAAGACACTCGCCCATGTTGAGCAAACCAGGAAGACCTTAAAAGCCGTAAAGGAGAATAACATCCTTAAAATGTATGTAGATGAAACGGTGCTCAAATTTATGGGAAGTCGTGAATTTGAAGCTTCATTAGTAGCAAACGAAACCGTTGAGGCTACGGTAGCTTTTATTGATATCTGCAGTTTTACAGCTATTAGTGAAAAAGAGAAGCCTGATACCGTAATAGCTATTCTTAATAATTATTTTGAGGTTATTGTAAAAGAGATAATTGACCACGGTGGGTACATTGATAAATTTATTGGTGATGCTATCATGGCTGTTTTTCGTGAGGATTATCATTTGGATAGATCAATAGATGCTTGTCTTGCGGTACGTGCCAAGATTAAAAATTTGCCAGAATTGAAAGAGCATAATGGATATACACCCAAAGTGGCCATAGGTATTAATACAGGAGAAATGATTTCTGGAAACATAGGCTCTGCCACCCTTCGTAGGTTGGACTATACTGTAATTGGCGATGTGGTAAACACCGCACAAAGATTACAATCTGTAGCTAAACCAGGGCAAATTATTATAAGTGATAAATCGCATGAAATAATAAAGGAATCTTTTAAGTGCGAAAAGATTGGTGAGGTTGCTCTTAAAAACAAAGAAAAAACTGTTACTATTTTTAATGTTTTAGATTAAAGGAGTACCATGTATTCCAGAGTAGGACATCACAATACATGAACCTTTTGATTAGAAGATTGACGAAGAATAATTAGTAGAGTTATTAAATTGAAATTCATGCAAGACGAAATTGACGAAATTGAAAAATTAGTTTCTGAAAGTCGATATTTTGAAGCATATCATAATATTGAAGTATTATTAGAATCTGCTCCTGATGACGAAAGATTAGAGCAGTTAAAAGCACTTTCAATGGCTAAATTGGGGTCTCCATTAGATGCCATGGAGTATTTTGAGCCACTTTGGAGAAGTCATTCAAATGATGCTGAAAGTGCTGGTATTATGGGAGGCATTTACAAGTCTTTATTTGTTTCTACTCAAAATACTTCCTATGGGAAGCAATCAGCAACTACATATTTGGCCAACTTTAAAAAGACACAGGATTATTATACCGGTATAAACGCTGCTACCATGTCAAAGCTTATTGGTAATTTTCCGGTAGCAAAAGAAATTGCGAACCAGCTGATAATATCTCTTAATGCACAAAAAAGAGACTATTGGCAAGAAGTAACATTGGCAGAAGCCTATTTGCTCATTAGAAATACAGAGATGGCTATCCAGCATTACATACATGCGCATGAGCTGATGAGAAATAACTGGGGAGCAATTGGATCTGTTCAACGTCAACTATGGTTGTTGGATCACTATATTCGAGTTCCTAACTCTATTAAAAGTTTTTTTAAGCCACCTGTTATAGCCGTATTTATTGGGCATATGATTGATGCCGAGGATAGAGAATCACCCCGTTTTAAGCCCGCAATGGAAGAGGCAGTTCGTGGTGCTATAAGGTCTAACATTGAATCCTTAAACATTGAGATTGGGTATTGCTCACTTGCTTGTGGAGCAGATATACTATTTGTTGAAGAAATGCTTCGATTGGGTAAAAAAGTAGAAATTTTTATTCCTTTTGATAAAGATGATTTTATACAAACAAGTGTAGCCTTCGCTGGTGATCAATGGGTGGAGCGATTTAATAAAATACTGGAAGAAGTATCAAGTATTAACTGGTTAACAAAAAATAGGTTTAACGGGGATGATTATGACTTTTTTATTTTATCTGAAGTAATGTCGGGAGCGGCAATATTAAGGGCAAAAAATATGGATGCTAGCCCTTTACTTCTGGCAGTATTATCAGAGCATAGTCTTGAAAATAAAACAGGGGGAGTCCGTAATTTTATAGAATCTTGGTCTGATAATAGTATTAATAAGGTAAACATTGATGTTTACTTAAAAGAACAAAATAGTGAGACTACTTCGATCTCTACTAACTATACAAGGATTGTAAAGAATGAAGGGCTTAATTTAACTAGAGCCTTTGTAATTGTGATTAAAAAAGAGTCATCCGAATTAGATATCCATAAAGCAATATTGGTTTCTTCTTATCATAAATTTCTTTCTTACCACAGCTACATTGATGATAAAGAGTTATTTATATTTTCAAATTTTACATCAGTTATGGATTTTATGAAAGATGTTATAACTACCATTTCGAAAGACAATGTATTTTCGGCAGGAATTAAAATGAGTTACCTGAATCTCACGGAAACAACCCTATTAGATAACCCTGAATTGAAAGATGTTACTAATTTATGTAGTCATGCTCCTACAAATTATTTTTTGGTAGATCAATTTATTGCTTTCAGGCTTGCCTTCAAATCCGAAAAATTTGAAATAAAATATGCAGGTGAATTTAAATCTGAAATACAAGACACCTTGAATGTGTATAGAATAAGAAGTATTGATAGCTAATTCTTTCTTTGAAAGTCTAAAGATTTGATAGTCTTTATTTTCAAAGTGCAGGTCATAACCAGGTTGCAAACCAATACAGAGTTAGGATACTCATTAAAATTACTAGAGAAATAATACTGGATTGAGTTTGGACTACATCACATATAGATTGATATAGACAATTTGTTGTACCATTGTTGTACCCAAAAACAAAAAAGCCGCTAAAAAGCGGCTTTAGGAGTAGCGTAAGTCCGCTAGCTAGCGGATGAACCCGTGTCCGCCAATTGGCGGATATAAATCTGGAGCTCATAAATTTTTAATGATATTCCAGACAAACTCTCTCCCTTTAGCAGACTTAAGTTGTTTTTCACGAATTAGAGCTTCTTGTTTATTGCTTAAATGTTCTGAATAAATCAATTTCCAAGGCCTATATTTTACAGTATAGCCTTTTGTGGCTAATTCATTATGACTTTTTAACCTTTGTTCAAGATTGGAAGAATAACCAATGTATATTTTGTTGAATTTGGGGCTATATAAAGCATACACTTTAAACATCTTTGAAATATAACAAAAAAGCCGCTAAAAAGCGGCTTTAGAAGTAGCGAAGACGGGAGTTGAACCCGTGACCTCAGGGTTATGAATCCTGCGCTCTAACCAACTGAGCTACCTCGCCATAAATTCAAGTTTTGGCCATCTGCCAAATGCGAGTGCAAATGTACTAAGAACATCTATTAAATAACAAAGTGATGCTAAAATTACTTGGTATTAATTACTTTCACTTACTTTTTTCTAATCTGTTTAGTATATCAGTAAAGGGTTAAAGTTTTGTGTTATACAATTGATGGCTTAACTTTGCTATTAATGGATGCAGTTCTTAGAAAAAAAATAAATATTCTAATTCATTTAGCAGGTGCCGATGGTCATTTTGATGATAGTGAGCGTGCTTTTATTTATAATATTTGTTTACGACATGGGGTTGACTTGGATACGATTGGAGATTTAATAGCCGAACCTGAACCAATTGGTTCATTAGGTGCACTATCTCACGAAACGGCTGTTGACTATCTAACAGAGAGTATTTTACTAATGTTAGTAGATGGTAAAGTTTTACCAAGTGAGATTCTGTTTTGTCAGGATATGGGCATTCGTTTGGGGTTTCCAAAGTCATCGGTTGATGAGTTAATCCATGATATAAAAGAAGATTTTCATATCACTTACGATGCATTGCATAAACACGTACATGTGTTGCCTCATCCTAATAAAACATCATAGGTAAAATACCTATTTATCACATTCTTTTCTAATTAGTTTGATTTTTAAAAGTTACGCTAACTACTTTTGAATCTGTAAGTTTTTCATACAGGTTTTGGTTAGATGGCTCAGCATTTTTGTTGGGTCATCTTTGTTTATTGCTTTTTTCTCTTGCGCACAGGAGGAAGCTCTATTTCAGGTACAGGCTTAAAAAACACTTCTTCTCGGTTTTCAATCACCAAAATGTATTCTCCCGGTTTTAGATCTTCTACAAATATGTCTAAGGCAAATCCTTTTTTATAAACCTTTCCGTCAATATCTTTAATTTTAAATTCGGTAGCTTTTGATAAGGAAATAAGTTCATCAACTTCATCTACTGGGTAAAATGAAACTGGATCAGCCGTTGAATAGAAATCAAAGGTTTCTGAATATTCTGAAATGGAATTAGAAACATAATGAATTCTGAATTCATTTTGGCCAGCATAATGTACAACTCCAACACTGTATTGGTTATTATCAATATCTCCTTTAGCTTCAATTTTTAGCAAAGGTTCCCATCCTTCAATATTCAACCTTTCTAGTTCGTAGTAAGCCTTTTTGTCTTGTTCGCCATTAGTAATCCAAGAAACAGAAGCATTATCTGCTGATGTTCGAACAATTGAGAACCCGCTACCAGGTTGCAATACTCTTGGGTTTAATATTTTTGGAAGACACTCCGAATAGTGAAATACAATAAGTGAAACGGAATCGTTGAGTGAAAATTTTGATAGATCAACTGTTAAGGCAGAAGAGTTAGGGTTTGACATAACGGTCCTGTTATTAATAGACACAGACTGAACACAGAATGTGCGCTTTTCACTATTGTATGGATTTTGGATAAACAGATCTCGCCCACGATATACCCCTTTAAGCGTAAGTTGTTGAGCTTGTGAAGTTAAGCTTAGTAGTAATATGAAAGAAGATATTAGGTGTTTATTCAAAACGTAATGACTCTATTGGGTCTAATTCCGAAGCTTTTTTTGCAGGGTAATAGCCAGATCCAACCCCAACTACAATACCAATAATAAATGATGTAAAAATCCACAGCCAAGGTATAATAAATGCCCCATCCATAAAGTAAGTTACCAAGTTACCAAGTGCCATACCTAAAATAATGCCAACAATGCCACCCATTTGTGTAACCACAATAGCTTCAATTAAAAATTGCTGCCTTATTCTATCAGGTGTTGCTCCTAGTGCTTTTCTTATGCCAATTTCTCGTGTACGCTCGGTAACTGAAACCATCATTATATTCATTAAACCAATAGAGGCACCTAGCAAGGTAATTACTCCAATACCCACACCTCCAATTCTTAAATAGCCTGTAATATCTCCAAGGGTTTCTGCTAAGGATTCGCTTCGTTCTACTTCAAAAGATTCAGGTTCTCCTATTTTATCGTTCCTTATAATTCGCATTAAACCTTGGGCTTCGCCCATGGCTTCGTCCATTGAAAATGTGTTTTCAACAAGTACATCAATTACAATGGTTAAACTTCGGCCCGCAGCCATTGCCCTGGCGCTAGTTAATGGAATAATTACTCTATTATCAGAACTGCCTCCATCCATTGCTCCTTGTTCGCTTAAAACTCCTATAATTCTAAAGCGGATACCCCAAACGGAGATTTCCTCACCTAAAGGGACTTCGTCCTTTTTAAATAATTTTTTTGCGATTTCTTTACCAATTACAGCAACATTAGATCCGTATTTGTCTTCAATTTCAGAAAAATTTCTACCTTCTTCAATATCCAATCCTTCTTGATAAATGTAATTTATATTACCCCCAACTACCGTAATATTTGGATTCGTTTTTTCAGAAAGCCGCTTAACTTCCGCAATTGAAGTTACAAAAGAAGAAAGGCTTACTTGGGCATTTGATTTGAATTTATCTGCAAACCTTACTGCTTGCTTATAAGTAATTGGTGGGTGCACACGTTCATCTCTACCGTTTGATCTTCCTCTAGATCTTTTAACGGAAATATTAAATGAATTTGCACCTAAGCTTGAAAAACTGCTGGTTATAGAAGATTGAATGCCATCAATGGCTGTAAGAATACCCACCAAAGAGGCAATACCAATTGCAACGATAAGTGCAGTAAGAACACTTCTTAATAAATTTGCATTTATTGATCGAATTCCTTCTCTAATATTTTCTAATAAATTCATTTGATAACTTATATGAATGCAAAGTAACTAATTCCTGTTATTTTTGATTTACCGTTCATCAGTAATTTTAATATTTTGGTTAAAATCGCAAAAATTATATTTCTAGTATTAGTGTCATTTTCATCGTATGCAAACTATTTGCTTATACCCATGGATGATTCACAAACCGACCATTTGAAAGCCTATGGCATTACCTATTGGGTGCTACAAAAGGAAGTTGAAGCTGATTGGCTCTTAAACTATCGAGGAGGGTGTTTTATGATGAAATACCATACTCAAATTGAAAATGAGTTAATTGTAAGGGGTGTTTCTTACGATGTGATTAGCAATGCAAATGCCAATTCTATTTTGCAGACAATCGCAAGTCCTTCTTCTAATATGGATGTGATGAAACTCAACAAATTTCCTAAAATTGCCGTTTACTCACCCAAAAGTAAGCAGCCTTGGGATGATGCGGTAACCCTTGTTTTAACCTATGCAGAAATTCCTTATGATGTAATTTTTGATGATGAAGTGATGACACAAGAGTTAGCAAAATATGATTGGTTGCATTTGCATCACGAAGATTTTACGGGGCAATACGGCAAATTTTGGGCTAACTACAGCAATCAACCTTGGTATATAGAGCAGCAACAAGAATTTGAGGCGAATGCAGAAAAATTTGGATTTAAAAAAGTATCCGATTTAAAATTAGCAGTAGCCAAAAACATTCGAGAGTTTGTTGCTGGGGGCGGCTTCTTATTTGCCATGTGCTCAGCAACTGATACATACGATATTGCACTAGCAGCAGATGGGGTTGATATTGTAGAGCGGATGTTTGATGGTGATGGTGCTGACCCTGCTGCACAGCAAAAATTAGATTATAGTAAAACATTTGCCTTTAAAGATTTTGTGTTAAAAAGAAATCCTCGTGAAATTGAGTTTTCAAATATCGATATGCAGTTTCGTGAACGTGGGTTGGTGCAAGAAACCGATTTTTTTAAGCTATTTGAGTTCTCTGCCAAATGGGATCCAATCCCAACAATGCTTACGCAAAACCATGTGCATGTTATTAAAGGGTTTATGGGGCAAACTACGGCTTATCGAAAAGCTTTAGTTAAATCGGAAGTGGTTATTATGGGTGAAACCAAATCTACAGGGGAGGTACGTTATATACATGGTGTGTTTGGCAAAGGGTTTTGGACTTTTTATGGAGGGCACGATCCTGAAGATTACCAGCATTTTGTAGGGGAGGAGCCAACCGATTTAAACTTGCACCCTAATTCGGCAGGTTACCGATTGATACTAAATAATATATTATTTCCGGCTGCTAAAAAGAAAAAACAGAAGACATAAGACAGACTTAAGATTATTAGATTTTAGACATAAGATAAAAAGTTTATAGAGGTATTAAAGTGGCGAATATTAATTAGGATTTTAATCTTTTAAAAAACTTGATTTAGAGATTCCTGCCTCCGCAGGAATGACGTTTTATTTATTAGGGTTACCCATTTAAGTCCCGAATAGACCAATAAACAAGTCATTCTGAATTTATTTCAGAATCTGGTCAAAAAGCATCCTTAGATCCTGAAATATATTCAGGATGACCATATATTTGACCTTATTTAATTCAAATATATTATCTGTGCTTTAAATGGGTAACCCTATTATTTATTTGATAATCCTAAAATGCGTCCGCCAGGTTAATAAGCACATAGGTACATATTAATCTAATGAAAATAAAACGTTATGGTCATTCCTCCGATGGCTATCGGAGGAATCCGTTAATATTCCAATGCTAATCCAGTTAGGTTGTTTTGTAAAATAATATACCCCTACTATACCATTTAACTACAATTTGTATAGGTAGTTAAGTGCTTACCTCTAAAAGTTTATTTATAACCCGAAACTTTAGCGTAGGGTTACCAAGATCCTCTTACTCTTTTCCATCTTTTATGGCTCCAAAGCCAGTATGCAGGTTTGTCTTGAATAAGTTTTTCTAAGGCCTTAACGTGTAAATCTGAAATTTCTCCTTCTTTGGTGTTTAAAGGCTCTTCCGTTAATAGTTCAAGGTTGATGGAATAATGCCCACGTTTAACTCGGTTAAGGCCACCAAAGAAAACAGGCAGATCATATTTTATTGCATATTTTTCAACCCCAATGGCCACAGATGTATCTTGATTTAAAAAGCTAGTCCAATAAGCTCGCCTACTAGAAGCTGGTGCTTGATCGGAGCCGAACAAAATAGCCATAGGTTTATCTAAACCTTCTTGAAATGCATGCTTTACTTCTACTTTGTTTAGGAGTTTCATTCCGAATTTTTCTCTGAATTTTTTGAAAACACCATCTAAAAACTTGTCTGTTAATTTGGTGTAAATAACGGCACCTCTATGATTAACCATTAGGTTAAAGGCCACCAATAAAAACTCCCAACTATTATAATGGCCCACTACGATTATAACATCCTTGCCTGCGTTGTAATACTTGTCTAAAATTTCAGGGTTCGCAACGTGCAGCCTTTTTCTAGCTTCCTTTTCTGATAAGCTAAAATTCCAAATGGTTTCAACCATTAAATCTGCAAGAAACCTGTAGAAACCTTTTGTAATTTGTTTGATTTCTTTCGCAGATTTCTCGGGGAATGAATTTGTGATATTGGTAACCACTACCTCTCTGCGGTAAGGAAAAACGTAGGATAAAAGAGCATAAATAAAATCTGCTATAACGTATAGCAAAACTAGCGGAACATACGAAAGAGGCTTTAGAAATAAATAATAAGCAATTCTCGACATAATTTAATTAAATATATCCACTTTTTCGAAAGCACCAGATTTTGTAATTTTCTTAAATTCTTTTAGTGTTGGATCTAAAATAACCAACTCCAATTCACCTTTCTCATCCATAATCTCTTCCACATCCGTAATGCCTTTTAAGAGCTTAATTGTTTTTTCATTACCACCATCTAAATGATATATATCAAACGTTGATTTACTTGTAGGTCTTATCATTACGATGGTCCATAAACTGTCTTCTTTTTGATTTAGAAAGTAGTTTCCTTTCCATAGTTTTAGCAAGTAATTTTCTGGTAATGAATCATTTATGCCTTCTTCGAAAATATCAGTCACACTTAATTTACTAGACTCTCCTGATATAGAATCCATTTCGGTATAATATTTAATAATTTCAATAGGTATAGAAGTTAACTCTTTCCCTTTGGTTGGCATCGGGTGTTTAAACCCTACTTCTACGCAAGAACTTAAAAATAGTAGAACAAATAAAAATTTAGATAGCCTCATCGTGATTATAAACTTAAAATGAAACACAATTTTAATTACTTTTTGTGATAATCTATTCGCAAGGTCCATTATACTCTTAAAAGAAATAATAACCTCTTATATAACTAAGGGGCCAGATCATCGTCATTATCGGGTGTAAAGCCCGATAATCTCTGGGCTCAACCGAGCCTCTTAGCATTTAGTTTTACTTGTTTTCTCATTTCAATACATTTTCAACAAGAGATTCTTCTCCGCCAGTTGGTGGATCTGAATGACGGGTTATTGGGGGGCATTTCTTAAAGTTATCAAAATAGATAACATGTGCTCGCCCATTGAGGTACTGAGTTTTATCAAATAATGATTATTAGACACATGTATCATCAATGCAAAAATGCTTAAAACATTTTTGCATTGAACTCAGGTTCTACGGTGTTTTTTTCTGTGGCTTACGTTCTTCCTTTTCCTTTGCAGGCTTAATTGTAAAATCACTCGAAGCAGATTGATTATTAATGGTAATGGTTAATGTGAGCGTTCCATCAACTAAATAATGCTTTCCATCCTCTTTTTCATTTAACTTATCACCTACCTCTACTTTTAATTTTTTTAGCTCTTTGGTGTATCCTTGAAGGTATTTTTCTTTTAGTTCTAGGTTCTGCTCTAAGTAATTTAATCCTTTTACCAAATTCAATTGTTCTTCATAAACTATAGTGCCTTTCTTCGTTTTAACGCTAATTGTGGCATCTCCTGCTGAGTTTACATACACAGGAATTATTAATTTAGGTTCGTTAAAACCAAACCATTTATTCCAGCTACTTACTCCACCCCAACTGGCAGAATAGGTTAGGTCTTTTAGATCAAACAAATGAACTGTTTTGTCAAGAAGGTTGGCATCTAGTTTTTGAAGGTTGGCAACATTTACTTTGTATAAAGATCTGCCGTGTGTGCCAATTACTAAATCGTGTGCCTCTTTTTGAATAACTAAATCGTGAATTGGTACTTTAGGTAAATCGGTATCTAATAGCATAAAACTTTGGCCTCTATCCAACGAAAAGTAAACCGCATGGTCTGTTCCTATATATAAGAGGTTTTCGTTTACAGGATCTTCCTTAATTACATTAATAGGCTCTGCTGGTAAGTCTTTTCCAATTGGGTTCCAAGTTTTACCGTAATTTTCCGAAACATAAGCCATCGCTTCAAAATTATCCGATCGGTACCCGTTAAGAGTTGCATATACTCTACCTTCAACAAAGGCAGAAGCAATTACTCTGCTTACCCATTGGTTCTTGGGTAAATTTTCTGAGATGTTCTTCCAATTATTTCCACCATCTTTAGATACTTGTACGATGCCATCATCTGTTCCAATATAAATTAATCCAAAGCGGAGAGGGCTTTCGCTAATACTAGTTAATGTTCCGTAGGGTACATTTCCTTTTATGCTACCTTTGGTTAAATCGTTAGATAATGTTTCCCAATCATCGCCTTGGTTCATCGATCGATGAAATTTATTAGAACCAAAATACAGAATATCTTGGTTATGAATTGATAAATGAATGGGGCTTTGCCAATTAAAACGTAAAGGGCTTTCACCCAAAGAGTGTTTAGGCTGAATGTATTTTCTTTTTCCAGTTTCCTTATTCACTCTAAAGTAATTGCCAAATTGATAACCAGTATATACAGTATTATTATCTCGGCTATCAATCTCAACCATCATGCCATCGCCACCTAATAAAGATTGATAGGCATATTTGCCGTACTGTTTCCAAGCATCGCTGTATTTATACGTGTTAGGTCCATACCAAACACCATTATCTTGCAAGCCTCCATACACATTATAATTTTTAGCATTATCAACATTTACCGAGTAAAACTGCCCAACGGAGTTATTATTGGTATGCACCCAATTTTCGCCATCATCAAAGCTATAATGCACACCTCCATCACTGCCATTAATCAGTAACCCCTCAGTTTTATCACTTATCCATAGGTCGTGATGATCAACGTGTACATTTCGGCCATTTATGTTTTCCCAAGTGGCTCCGCCATCGTTAGACCTTAGAATGGGCACGCCCATGATATATAGTTTGCTATCATCTAAAGGTGAAACCCGAATATTGCCAAAGTAGTAACCATACGAATAATATAAATCTTCGATATAATCTGTGTGGGTTTTATGCCAAGTTTCGCCACCATTAACGGATACATATACCTCGGCTCCTTTTACGGGCGTATCAAACAGCATACTGTTGGCATCTTCTAAATAACTTACCAAATCGGCAGGTTTCACTTTTCCTGCTTTAACATCTGCTTTAATATCAATGGCATTATATTTATCTGGGAAATTATGTCGGTTTAAAAAGTTGTTTATATCTTTTGTAGATAGGTTTGAGAAACTTTCTTTAGAGATACTTCTAAGCGATTCTTTTGAAACAATGTATTGAGTATCTTCAGAATCTCTACGGTTTTGGTTATCTAAGATTGCAAATATTTTGTTTGGATTTTGCGTTGAAATAGCTAAACCAATTCTTCCTACGCCTTCATTATTGGGAAAACCATTTTTACCAGTTGTAATTAAATCCCAGTTAATGCCTCCATCGGTTGATTTATAGATACCAGAAGATTTTCCGTTTCCTTTAAAATTCCACGCCTTACGATCTCGTTCCCACATAGCTGCATATAGAATATCAGGGTTAGAAGGATCAATTTCTAAATCAATTGCACCTGTACTATCGTTTAGGTATAATGTTTTACTCCAAGTGCCACCGCCATCCATGGTTTTGTAAATTCCTCTCTCCGAATTACTAGAATAAAGATGCCCAACCGCTGCCACCCAAACAATATCTTTATTGGTGGGATGCAGAATAATTCTTCCAATATGGTGCGTATCTTCTAAACCTAGATGTTGCCAGTTTTTGCCGCTATCGGTGCTTTTATACATGCCGTTGCCTGCATAAGAAGATCTGCTTGAATTGCTTTCGCCCGTGCCTAGCCAAATAGTGTTGTTCTTCCAGTCTACGTGTATCGCACCGAGTGTAATTACCGCTTCGTTATCAAAAATAGGCGTGTATGTGTTACCAAAATTAGTGGTGTGCCACAGCCCTCCTGAGGCATAAGCAACATAAAACTCTTGTGGATTATTGGGGTTAACGGCTAGCTCGCTTACTCTGCCACTCATAACGGTGGGGCCAATATTTGTAAAATGAAGCCCGCCAGCAATAGAGTTTTCTTCTAAACTAGTTCTTTGAGTTACTCCTGATTGCCTAACTTCTACCGAAGTTGAATTTTGTGCAAAAAGAGTATTTGTAGATACTAAAAATAGCAATGATAAGAGCTGAGTTATTGTTTTCATAATTATTGTTAATAGAATTTAAGCAATATTACATCTTATGTTTTAAAAATATTATGCCGCTTGTATAATAGGAATTTTAATAAAACCTTAAGCGTTTTTGAATAAAATAACGTTAATTGAATGAATTAGTTGAAGCAATTAACGTTAATTAACTTAATATATTGAAGAGATTAATGTAAATTGCGTCAATAAATATACATAACATGGATGGGGAATACATTGAAAGAGCTATTTATAAAGAGTTTATATTAAAAGTAAGACCACAAAAGGTACTTATTCTAATAGGTTCTAGAAGAGTAGGCAAAACAGAGCTCATAAAAAAATACTTGTCTGAACAGAGTTCTAAAGACTACCTATTTTTAAATGGAGAAGATCAGCAAACGTTGGATTTATTGGAAGAGCGTTCAATAAGTAATTATAAGAAGGTTTTAGGGAATAAAAAATTACTGGTAATTGATGAAGCACAAAAAATCCCGGAAATAGGAGTTAAGCTAAAGTTGATGGTAGATTCAATAGATGGGATAAGTATTATCGCTACAGGGTCCTCCGTATTTGATTTGTCCAATAAACTTGGTGAGCCATTGGTTGGTAGAGCTAATACAATAAGATTATACCCATTTGCCCAAATGGAGCTAGCAATGCAAGAAAGTTATCCCGAAACTGTTTCAAAACTAGAAGAACGGCTGATTTTTGGAGGATATCCCGAACTTGAACATATTGAAACGTGGAATGAAAAGGTATCCTATTTGGATGATGTTGTAAGTTCAAATCTAATAAAAGATATATTAGAATATGAAGGAGTAAAAAAATCGGATAAACTAATTGACCTATTACGGCTGATAGCTTTTCAAGTAGGCAAAGAAATTAATATTGAGGAGCTTGCATCTAACCTTAAAGGAATAAGTAGAAATACAGTAGAAAGCTACTTAGATTTACTATCTAAAGTATTTATTATTTATAAAGTAAAAGGCTTTAGCAGAAACTTAAGGAAAGAGATTGCTAAATCTAGTAGATGGTATTTTTACGATAATGGAATTCGTAATGCGCTTATTCGCAACTTTAACGGGCTAAATATGCGAAATGATGTGGGGGAACTTTGGGAGAACTACTTAATGGCAGAGCGTATTAAATATAATGCCTATAATCAAAAATTAGTTAATTATTATTTTTGGCGCACCTATGACCAACAGGAAATTGATTTGGTGGAGGAAGAAGCAGGTGAGTTACGTGCTTACGAGTTTAAATGGAATAGCAAAAAGAAAGTTAAAGCCCCTGGAGGTTGGACTAAAAATTATAAAGAGGCAAGCTTTGAAGTAATTAATAAAAGTAACTATCTCGATTTTATCACTTAAAGCATAAATATTAAAACTATTTATACAACTAAGGCTTCAGATAATCTCTGGGCTCAACGAGCCTCTTAGCATTTAGTTTTACTTGTTTTCTCATTTTTATACACTTTCAATAAGAGACCATTCTCCGCCAGTTGGCGGATCTGAATGACGGATTATTGGGGGCATTTCCTAAAATTATTAAAATAGAGGTAAGCACTTAACCCGAGTTCCAAGACCTCTCAAACAAAAAGCAGCAATAAAAAAGCTAACTTTTCAAAATAGCAATACAGTATTGAACGAATAGATAAAATAGCAATTGGTTAATTATCAATAAGTTATGTTTTAGTTATATGAAATTATTCACCATAAAATTAAAACATATATCTAAATGCTTACCTCTATCCACCTTCTCAGAGGTACTCGAAGAGGATTCTTGGCAAGAGCAAATATGTACATATACCTGTACTTTAATATAAATATTATATATTTGAATTATGGAAATAACTACCTATACAACCTTTAGACAGAAGTTAAGTAGCTTTATGAATTTGGTTACAGAATCTCATTCTCCGTTGTTTGTCACCAGACAAGGAAAAGAGGATTTGGTTTTGTTATCTAAGTCTGATTATGAAGGGATGCAAGAAACTTTTCATCTAATGAGCAGCCCAGAAAATGCAAGGCGTTTAAGTGAAAGTTTAGAGGAATATAAAAATGGTGGTGGTGAAATAAAGGAATTGATAGATTAATGGAGCTTCTTTTTTTAGCCAACGGATGGAATGATTACATGTATTGGCAAGGGCAAGATAAAAAAACGCTTAAGAAGATTAATTCATTGATTAAAGAGTGCCAACGCACTCCTTTTGAGGGAACTGGGAAGCCAGAAAAACTTAAAGAAAACTTAGCAGGGTGGTGGTCTAGAAGAATTACATTAGAACACCGATTAGTCTATAGAGTTGAAAACAATAAACTAGTCATTGCTCAATGTAGGAAACACTACTAACCTGTATATTACTTTAACAACACTACTCTACCGCACAATCGAAGTTTTAAATTGTTCTGTTTTACCACCAGCAACTACCTCAACAATGTAAATACCTTGTGGCAATCCTTGTCCATTCAATATAATTTCATTTAATCCTATAACCCCGTTTGTGGTTCGATTAATAACAGGCTGACCCGAACGATTAACCACTCTAATTTTAATCGTAGATTCAGTTTCTAGCATTACATCCAACAAGATTAAGCCATTGCTAGGGTTAGGGTAGGGGGCGGAGATAATAATTGCTTCTCCCAATGTAACACAGGCTTTGTCGAGCAAGTTGGTTTCAACTAATTCTACACAAATACTTGCGGGGTTAGAATTGGCTGGCAGGGCATAAGAAGCATTGTAATTATTGGTTTTTCCTGCATAAATCAATCCATCAAACGATTCTATTACCTCCGTTCCGTAATCTGCTCTAAAAATAATGCTCATATTTGAATCTAAAATAGTGGTTCCATTATTTTCGATGGTAAGCAGAAAATTGATTTTATCTGTATTGTTAATTGGAGTTATGGCTACAACATTTGCTTTAGTTGTAGGCTCAACAACTTCGATTAGCTGACTGGTTTCTTCAAAGCAATTAGGGTCGGATGAAGTTCTTAGGGTAATGGTATAAGATCCTATTTCAGTAAAAGTGAAAGAAGGATTTTTTTCTGTGCTTGTACTATTATCTATATCTCCAAATGACCAAAGATAATTACTGCCTCCTGAAGACTCATTTGTAAATTGTAAATCAAGGGGTGCAGCCCCATAATTCGTGTTTACACTAAAATCTGCCACTGGTGACCCAATGAGTGTAACATCTGTGGTGGTGGTTTCTTCGCAGCCAGCTGTTGTTATTATAGATAAGGTTATGGAGTGGTTACCCGGATCTAATTGGGCAGTTGCCAATGAATCAATAGAAAAAACACTGCCATTTGCACGCCATTCACGTGCAATAATTGGGTCGTTAGCTTGGTTGGTGAGGTCGTAGAATTCTGTGCCACTACCACCGCAGCCTTCATCAAAATCAAATTGCACTACAGGAGGCACTTCAATAATTATATCTTGGGTAAGTGTTTGCGCACAATTATTTAACATAGTTACACTTAACTGTACCGAATATGTGCCCGCAGAATTAAAGGTATAAGCAGGGTTTTGGGAAGTAAAAAGTTCTCCATTTATAATCCAAGTCCAATCGGTAATGGAATTGCCAAATGCATTGGTTAAATCGGCAAAAGTGGTGGCTTCGCCTTGGCATGTTTTATCCCATTCAAACTCTACTTGAGGCCCTTGAGCTACTATTAAATTAGTTTGAGTAGAATCTACACAACCAAATTGTGAGTAGGCTTTTAGCTTAACCATAAAATCGCCAGTTTGGGTGTATAAATGTTCGGGGTGCTGAAGGTTTGAAGTTGCTCCATCGCCAAACTCCCATTCCCAAGCCACTATGTTTGTGCTTTCCACCAACGATTGATCAAAAAA
>CAZQWZ010000021.1:0-21209 GCA_964596935.1 uncultured Roseivirgaceae bacterium | reverse complement strand
AAAGTAAGTAGTTGCCCAAAAGCTTTTAAGATCATCTGTAATTTGCACAGGTTTAGAGAAAATATATTCGAAATTTAATATGCAATTATTCTAGGTCGAGTAAGACAAATTCGTATTTTTATAAAAATATTTATTGTTGTGTGAATATATATATATTGAGAGAAACGTTCATATTTATATCAATTGGTTTGCTAATGACTGCCTGCAATCCTGACCATCAGAATAGCAGTCAAGAAGATATTTCTTTGTTTCTCAAAGCCAAATCATTTCCCTTAAATACTATCAAGGGTTATTTCATTAATCCGTACACTGGTGATAGTATACAACAATTGATGGTAAATTACGGAGATACTGTTGTTACAGGAACTCCGATTGAGATAGTTGGAGAAGTCGTGCTCTTGAACGATTCCAATAAACCCACACGCTCAAAAGCAGGGCTTCCTCAAGTCAAATCGCTAACATTGAACATAAATAGAATTCCTGATAATTTGACTATAATAAATGTAGATGAAGCCACTCTTAAAAGCCATGCTGATATAGACACATATTTAGATAATTTCGTAGAAATTAGGAGTAAAAGGATTCAGACAGGAGTTCCCTTGCCGGCTTTTGGAAATAAAAAACCAACCAAACAACCAAAGCCCAGCACAGCCTTGCCATCAGCATTTATGGACAATGCAATATATAACATTCAATATTTGGATGTAGAACAGGGCATAGCATCATCATATGTACGCACTATGCTTGAAGATCAGTTTGGCAATATTTGGTTTGGCACTTGGGGTGGAGGTGTGAGCAAATATAATGGGACAGCCTTTACAACTTTTACTCAAACTGAGGGTCTAACTAATAATTATGTATTGTCCATATTAGAGGATAAGGACAAAAATATTTGGATTGGTACTGAAAAGGGAGTAAGTAAATATGATGGGACTTCATTTACGAATTTCACACATAAGGAGGGTATGATTAATGATCATATTACCTCAATAATGGAGGATAGACATGGAAATATTTGGTTTGGATCATTTGGTGGTGGAGCAATTAAATATGACGGGGAGACTTTTACACACTTTACTGAAAATGAAGGTCTGAGTAACAATAAAATACATGCTATCCTTGAAGATAGCCATGGAGATATATGGTTTGGCACAGATGGAGGAGGTGCCAGTAAATTTGATGGAAAGGCATTTGTACACTTCACCGAAAAGGAAGGGTTAACAAGTAACTATATATGGTCCATTCATGAAGATAAGAACGGCAATATGTGGTTTGGTGCATGGGAGGGCGGACTAACGAAGTATGACGGATCCTCCTTTACGCATTATACGGATAAAGAAGGGCTGAACAATAACAATGTTACATCCATATTAGAAGATCGGCTGGGGAACCTATGGTTTGGCACCTGGGGTGGTGGTGTAAGTAAATATGATCCAACTGAGTTAAGCCGAACAGGGAGTGAACACTTTATAAATTATACTCAAAACGAGGGTTTGTCCTCCAATAATATAAAGTCATTACTGGAGGATCACTATGGAAACATTTGGTTTGGCACGTGGGGAAGAGGGGTAAACAAATATCGCCAATCTTCATTTGTACACTACAAAAAAGAACAAGGATTGTCTAGTAACCTTGTATTTTTCATGTTGAAAGGTAGTAATGAAAATATATGGTTCGGCACTAATAACGGTGTTAGTAAGTATGATGGAGAAACATTTGCAAACTTTACAAAAAGGGAGGGGTTAAGCAATAATAGTGTTTGGTCAATTTTAGAAGATAGAAAAGGACATCTATGGTTTGGTACTGAAGGCGGTGGTGTGAATAAATTTGATGGTGAATATTTTACTTATTTCTCAACAAAGAATGGTTTGTGTGGAGATATTGTGCACTCAATTTTAGAGGATCAAGATGGCAGTATTTGGTTTGGCACTTGGGGTGGAGGTGTGAGCAAATATGATGGGGAGTCGTTTACGAATTTTACTCAAGAGGGAGGAGGGTTGCTTAGCAATAATGTAACATCATTGCTAGAAGATGAGCATGGAAATATTTGGATTGGGACAGAAGGAGGAGGGGTGAGTAAATATACACCTGCTTTAAAGTCGAATACAGCTACAGCATCGATTACACATATCACTGAAAAGGAGGGTTTAATAAATAATAACGTAGTATCTATACTTGAAGATGATGAAGGGAGCCTATGGTTTGGTACATATAACGGTCTTAACAAATACGATGGGAAATCGTTTACTTACTTTACCAAAAATGAAGGACTGAGCAATAATCATATTTTGTCATTGTTAATGGATCAAGACAAAAATATGTGGATAAGTACTCAGAAGGGTATTAATATGTTATTTAAAATTAAAAGAGGGCAAGAAGTGCAAAGTGATGGATTGTACAAGGTGGTTTCGTATGGGAAACGAGATGGGCTGAAGAGCATGGATTTTTTTAACAACAGCGTAATACTGGATAATAATAACAAAATTTGGTGGGGTGGAGGAATAAGCTTGACGATGTTAGATTTAGAAGACCAGAGTGTGGTTGAACAACCTTCTATTGTTCAACTTGATTATTTAGAAGTGAACGAAAAATTTGTTAATTCTGAAATGCTAGACGATGAAACCGGAAACCGTATTGAATATTTAAAAATTCATCCATTCTCCAATTACCCAATTGGTCTAAAACTATCTCATGATCAGAACTATATCACATTTCATTATAATGCGATAAACTGGTCTGGGCCTCACAAAAATTATTACCGCTATATGGTGGAGGGGTTGAATAATACGTGGAGTATTCCTACACCTAATACAAAGGTTGACTTTCGCAATTTACCACATGGGAGTTACACCTTTAAGGTGCAAGCAATGGATATGAATGAGGAAACATGGAGTAAGCCATTTAACTATGTGTTTACAATATACCCGCCTTGGTGGCTCACATGGTGGGCAAAGTTAATTTGGATGGGCAGCATACTTGGAGCCGCATATGCTATCTATTATGCAAGGGTAAAATCACTCAAACGGCAACAGGAAAGTTTGCATAAACAGATAGCTCAAAGAACTAGAGAACTGAGAGAATCAAATGATGAGTTATTATTTAAAAATCAAGAGTTAAAAGTCTATGACCAAATGGTTTCCCATGACTTGAGAGGCCCAATGGGTCAAGTAAATGCATGTGCCAATTTATTAAAACAAGATTTGGACTCCTCCATATCAACGGAAGGGCATAAAATTCTAGATTTTATACTCAAGTCAAGCAACAATGCAATAAAATTAATAGATGGCATCCTTACGTTTGCTTCGGCCGAACAACCAGCTTCACTTGAACAGGAAATTGATTTGAACAAGCTTATGCTTGATGTGATAGAAGGTCATTCTCTGAATATAAAAACGAAAGAGGCTACGGTTAAAATAGATACGTTGCCAATAATTAAAAATGGGGTATCGGTAAAAGTGTATCAACTGTTTTACAACCTTGTAGGAAATGCACTAAAATTCCAAAAACCTGATGCTCTACCAGTTATTTCAATATACATGCAAGGAAAATCTGAGGTCGTAGTAGAGGACAATGGTGTTGGGTTTGACCAACAATATGCAAAGGAAATATTTCAGCCACTAAAGCGAGTACATGCTGGGTTTGATGGTTTTGGTATTGGGCTAGGCACATGCAAAAGGATTGCTGATTTTCATGGCTGGGATATTCAAGCAGAAAGCGAAGTAGGTAAAGGCTCGAAATTCATAATAACATTGTGAACCCATTATGCTGCATTTTTACATGTTTGCACGCAAACAAAAAAAGCACTTACATAAATTAAAGATGTAAGTGCTTGATGTTCAATGTGGGCCCAGGAGGACTCGAACCTCCGACCACCTGATTATGAGTCAGGTGCTCTAACCAACTGAGCTATAGGCCCTACAAAATGCTTTAATTAACACCTTGAATTTGGGAGTGCAATGTTACATCTTTGCTGCTTATTCACAAACAAAAATGGTAGCGAAATTTGCACTAAATAATATTGAAACAATAATTTTTGATTTAGGTGGAGTCGTGCTAAATCTCGATCCTCAAAAAACATTTGATGCATTTGCTGCAATAACAGGATTAACACAAAAAGAACTTATTGAAGCAGGTGAAAAAGCAGCTTTTAAGCAATATGAAAAAGGGGAAATATCATCACAAGATTTTAGACTAGCCTTAAAAAATATATTTAATAAAGACATTCAAGATCAAGAGATAGATGATGCTTGGAATGCGATGCTGCTCGATTTACCTAAAGATAGACTGGATTTGATAGGCAGCCTAAAACAGAAATATAAAACCTATGTGTTAAGCAATACAAACGAGATTCATATAGCGGCTTTTGATAAGATTGTTTACAAAACATCAGGAGGAAATAAAATACAAGATTACTTTTTAGAGGTATATTATTCGCATAAAGTAGGTATGCGTAAACCCGATGCTGAAATATTTGAAATGGTTATAGAAAAGAATTTTTTACATGCTTCTAAAACATTATTTATTGATGACACCTTGGAGCATATAGAATCTGCTAAAAAAGTAGGCTTACAAACTTGGCATCTTACAAATCAAGAAGAACTTTTTAGCATATTTGGCAATGGATAAAAAATTAAAACGCAGAATTATTCAAATTGCTTTATTTGTTACTACGTTTATTTGCACCACTCTTTCAGGTGCTGAATGGATGCATGGCTCCTCGTTTTTGTACGTTCCTAACCCATTAGGGTGGAGTGATTTTATAGATGGTATGCAGTATTCCATCCCTTTTTTATTGATTTTAACGGTGCATGAATTTGGGCATTATTTTACCGCACGTTATCATAAAGTAAAAGTTTCATTACCTTATTACATTCCTGCTTGGTTTGGCTTTTTAGGCACAATGTCGTTAGGTACAATGGGGGCTTTTATTCGGATACGGCAGCGCATAACCTCAGTGTCTCAAACTTTCGATATTGGTATTTCTGGGCCATTGGCTGGTTTTGCAGTTGCTTTGCTGGTTTTGTTTTATGGGTTTACCCATTTGCCACCCAAAGAGTATGTGCTAAATATTCATCCAGAATACCAACTATTTGGTGATGGTTATGAGGATATTGTTTATTCTAAAGACACATTTTTTTTAAAAAGTGATTTGGCTAAAATTGCCCCAGACCGCGCCATTAATTATGAACGTGATACAATTTTTATAAACCAAGAAGGTGATATTGGATTTACATTAGGCTCCTCCATTTTGTTCGATTATATGAAAGCGAATTGGGTGCCGGAGCAAGATTTAGATAGGCTGCCCAATGAACATGAGATTATGCATTACCCCATTTTATTGGCTGGCTTTTTTGCTTTAATGTTTACGGCCTTAAATTTATTACCAATTGGGCAGTTAGATGGAGGCCATGTTGTTTTTGGCATGTTTGGTGCTAAAATGCATGCCTTAATCTCTAAAGGGTTTTATCTTATTGCTATTTTGTATTCTGGGTTAGGAGTGGGTTTTCTCGGGTTTGTAAATCCATTTATACTAAATAAGCCCATATTAGATTTAATCATAGACTTACTATTATACATAGGCATTATATATTTTTTACTGCAACGTGTGTTTGTAAAACGCCAAACGCAACTAATGTTTGCATTAGCAATTTATGTAATACAAATGATGATTTTGTATATGTTTCCTACTGCAACAGGGTATAGTGGTTGGTTTCTATTTGTATTAATCGTTGGTAGGTATATTCGAGTGCAGCACCCAAAGGCTGAAATAAACGAGCCAATTACTACTCAAAGACAGGTTTTAGGTTGGATTGCAATTATTATATTTATTATAAGCTTTAGCTTAAAACCACTAATTATTGGTTAGCTGGTGTAGCATAAATACGTTTACTAAAAGTGCCAGTATCTGTTTCTAATAGTAGAATTAGCATTTGAGGCGAGTTTACTTTAAATAAAATTTCGTTTTTGTTTAAAATATCGAAAGGTATATTTTTACCCAACATGTTTATAAGATTAATCGAATTATACTCTCCATCAATCTTAAGATTACCTGCAGATGGGTTTGGATAAACTGATATGGAATTAAAAGTTCCTTCCTTTACCCCAAGTATAGGCGCTTCATCGGTAAAATGTGGGCGCATCATCAAACTACCATGTATTTCAGTATTTGCAACCCAGGTGCCATCCACATTAAAAAACACTTTATTATACGAATCTGTGTTTTTATCCAGCCCTACACCCAACCAATTTTGGGAGGATGAAAGATTGGTGATGCCAATATAAAATGTATCGGTAACAAAAATGGGTCTAGCAATTTCGTATTGTATAAATTCATTAATTCCTGTATGGCTAATGGCAATATTCGATTGTAATAAAAATGAGTTTTCAGTTTCATCAAAATCGTTAAGTATAAATAGTTCTAAGGGTGCACCTGATTGGTTTCCTTCTATGTTTGGGAAATAGATATCAATACGATCTATGTATTTGCCCACAACAGCTTCAAATTGGCATGCAATTTTTGCCAATGGTTGATTAATGCCTGCACCATATTCTGCTGTGCCATCATCGTATGCATAATAATTGTGGAGGGCAAAATAACTACGGGTGGTGTCGTTTTGTTTAAGATTAACATGAGAGTAAAACACGGTGTCTGTCCCATTTATCGAATCAATTAAAAATTTATCTCCTGAGTTAACAAAGTATTCTAGTTTTAAGAATAACGAATCTAAAGAGGTATCGATAAGAGACGGATTTAAAGAATTACTACTAATCTCTACCAAGTCTTTTTGAAATAAAAGAAGCTCTTGGTCGGTAGTTATGCTTTCAAGTAACACATTATTTAAAGTGTCGTAAAGATTAATTGAATATTCAACCGGTTGAAGATCGTTCTCTAAGTTTCGCAATTTGGTTTGGGTAGGTTGAAACAGATTGCCTTTTTCAAGTGTTGCTACAAAATCATCAAACGGAATGGCTGTGTATTGATCAAAAATGCTAGATGGGGGAGATGTAAATGTTCGGTCTAAATAAGAGTTATCGGTTGGCGATCGTCTTTTATCCATATAAACATAATCAATTAGCCAATTATCTATCCATCCATTTTGTTTGCCAACGGCTTTAAACATAAACTGAAATTCAGGATGAAAGTATTTAACATCTTTTACTTGAGTAAATATTTCGGTAAACGTTTCGGGGTTGGTATTATAAGTATCAGCTGTATTTTTTGGCCACATATTATCCCAAAAGCCATCTATATTTTTAAAATAAAGGATTAACGAATCTTTTTCTTCAGGTGCTTCACCCAAACCTTTAAATTGGTAAAAAAAACTGAGATAAACTGTGTTTCTTAAACTTGTAGGTACTTGCGTTAAATCGATGTACTGCGAAACCAAACTATCAACTCCGCCATCGGTAGGAGTTGGTAAATAAGGTATGCCATTGGCATCAATGCCATCAAACGTAGCAACGCCTATACTGGGAGGGTCAATGCCTATGCCCGATTTAACAATCACT
Source organism: uncultured Roseivirgaceae bacterium (assembly GCA_964596935.1). Taxonomy (GTDB): domain Bacteria; phylum Bacteroidota; class Bacteroidia; order Cytophagales; family Cyclobacteriaceae; genus JAKISE01. The sequence goes on along the minus strand of CAZQWZ010000021.1, from coordinate 13,700 downwards.
TGTGCTTGGCTTTCAAGTGTCCACCAAGCGGTATCCACTAAGCCTGTACTGGTAGAAAAATCATCCCAAAAAGGCAATATAATGGTGTGGTTTTCTGTTTGGGCAACCCTTGAATTGCTGATTTGGGAAGAGGGAAGTGGTTTTACCACTAATTGAGCGTGACTAGAAATAAATAGTAAACTAAAAAATAGACTAATTAATAACTTCATATATTATTGCTCAACAACTAATGAATCTGGTAATTCTAATTTATCCCCTAACCACATATTTACTTCACTTGAAACACGTACAATTTTACCTGCTTGTGGCGATTGCTTTATTACTACAAAATCAAGAGGAATATCTTCCTCATTATTAAAAACGATCCCGATGTTTAAGCTATTGCCTTTAATTATTATTTCTGCTTCTTCTAAGGGTAACCCTAAAAGGGATGGCATTTCAAATTGAGTTATGCCATATCCATCTCCAATTACCAAATCAATTTCAGAACCTTTTGCAATTAGTGATCCTGCCTGAATAGTATCGTTCATATATCTTTGCTCCAAAACATTTCTAAAGGCATCTGGTTTGGTAGAAATTCTACCTCTTTTTAATTCATAACTCTTTAAAATTAGCTCAGCATTTTGAACGGTTTTATCAACCAAGTTTGGCATTAAAGTAGTTGGCGGATTTTTACTATTAAGTGAAATAAATATTTTTCGATTTACCTTAACGTTAGAACCTGCTTTAGGAAACTGATGTAAAACGGTATAAGCAGGATAATCAGATGAATAGGCTGAATCTGAAACTTCAAATCTTAAATCTCTATCAACTACAAAATTATCTAGCTCACTTAACGGCATGCCTATAAGGTTTGGTATGGTAATAGATTCGCCATGATTGGTAGTTGAAGGTAGATACATGTAGAAAAAAAATAAAACTGCTAGAACGCCAATGCTAGCTGCCAACACTACATGTTTAAGAACATCAAACCACGAATTAATTTTAAAAAATTTCATGTATTAGTTTACTGTTATTTTTTGATTGAGTTTTAACACCTATAAGTATAGTCTATTAAAGATTGCTTTCAAAATTGGTTGAAACCAGCGCATCTTCATTATGCCTATCTTTAGCCATCGTTATAAGTTGAGTAATTAATTCTGGGTATGAGATTCCTAATTGTGCTATTAATTTAGGGTACATACTAATATTTGTAAAGCCAGGAATGGTGTTAATTTCATTTACAATTATGCTGCCATCAGCTTTTAAGAATAAATCAATACGTGCCAAATCTTTGCAAGATGCTGCTTTATACGATTGGATAGATACTTTCTTTATATTATCTTCAACTTCTTTGCTAACCTTAGCAGGGATAACTAATTCTACGGCATCTTTATCTACATATTTTGCTTCAAACGAATAAAATTCATAGTCGCCTTTCAGTATGATTTCTCCTGCTGGTGAAGCTATTGGATTATTATTGCCAAGTATTGCACATTCCAATTCTCTAGCTTCAATAAACTCTTCGATTAGAGCTGTATGATCAAATTCAAAAAGGGTCTTTAGCTTTCTACTAAACCCTTCTTTTTGAGATATTTTATAAACCCCTACCGATGAACCAAGGTTTGCCGGTTTAATAATAAATGGTGTGCCTAACTTAGAAACCACATAATCGTAATCTACTTGGTCTTGCTCTGATTTAGTATAAGTTAAAAAGTTGGCAACAGGCACTCCAGAGTTTGCTAAAACTCTTTTGGCCGTTAGCTTATCCATCGAAACGGCAGATCCAAGTGTATCTGATCCTACAAAAGGTATGCTTAAAGTTTTAAGAAGCCCTTGAATGCTGCCATCTTCACCATCGGTGCCATGCAATACAGGGAAAACAACATCTAAACTAAAAGGTTTGCCATTTACTAAAAAAGAAGGGTTGCTTGCCTTTAATGTGAGCTGTAAAGGAGTACCTGAAGTTATATCTTTTGAAACTTGATTGCATAAGAACCAATCTCCAGATTTATCAATACCAATGAGTGTAATTTCAAACTTTGAGGAATCTATATACTTTGCAATGTTTTGTGCAGAAATTATGGAAATGTCGTGTTCAACAGATCTGCCTCCAAATAAAATTCCAACTTTAGTTTTAGTCATTTGTTTGTGTTTGCTCAAAAATAAGTAGGGGATAGGTTTATCACAATAATATTGGGTAATTAGAATATGGGTATATATTATTTTATTCGATCTAATAGGTTTGGTATCAGACTATTTAAATATTTTGGAAAACCATCTATTACAATTACTTCATTTTGTTTGATGGTTAAAAGATGTATAGGTTCACTTTTGTAGGTACTTGTTTCAAATAGTTGGATGGAATCAAAGAACTTCCAATTTTTATTAAAATTCTGATAGCCAAGAATGTATCTATTTTCAATTTCAGCGTCTGGAACAAAATGTCCACCATTTTCAACTCTAATTCTAACTCTTTCTTTTGCTTTCTCTATTGAATCCAAGCAGAAATAAGCAATTTCAATGCGGTAACCTGCCTCTTTGAATATTTTTGGCCAATAAAGAGGAGTAGAGTTAAAATTTGTTTCATAACAAAAGGATATTTTTTCTTTTATTGAAGTTTCAATCTTGCTCTTTAAATCATCCATTGTTATATTATGAGCCATACGATCTCTAAATTCTGTATCTATTAAAGAATCATAATTTTTGAGAAAGATAATATCGTAATCGTATGCAGATGTATTGTTAGAAGTAAGTGCTCTGGAGAAGGATGATTTACCAGAACCATTGCAGCCTGCAATTATAAGCAAAGTAGGTTTATGCATTAAATTGAGGCGCAGAAATAGGCTTTTTAGTTAATTGCCCTTTACCCAACTTTTCCTCATAAATACGAATTTCTTTTCGAACCTTAGGCATTTCTTTTTGTAGCCTAATTTTAAGTTCTAAAATATTTTTTCTTATGTCTTGTTGAGATTCCACTATGCAAATGTAATTTAATTTCTATATAAATATTTGAATATTCTGGAGAAACCAATTTGTAGCTGTTACATCTGCATATTCTATTGACTAACCATAAAAGAACGAGAAATATCAATTTCATTTCCAACTAATCGAGCAAAATACATGCCATTTCGTAAACCGATAGTTTGTATTTCAAAGGTTTGGTTTAAGGCGGTGTTTACATTTTCTTCAAATACAAAAGCTCCTTGCGAATTATATATCACCAGCTTAGCAGGCTGAGGCTTGCTTAGATTGAAGCTAATGTTAATCATGCCATTTGTACTTGGGTTGGGGTAAGTGGTCATCGTGTTTTCTACTAACTGCAATGGTTCAACAATATTAGAAGCGTATAATTCTATATTTTTAACAAAGGCATTATTGCCTTGTGCACTGGTAAGTTCAATAACCAATTGCATATTTTCGCTTCCTGCAAAATTGCTTAAATCTACATATACATTTTTCCAATCAGATGCTCCATTTGGTAGCCACGCAGTGGTTATAAATCTGGTTGCAAGTTCTTCACCTCCTTCAATAAAAAGAGTTTCGTAGCTTTCGCCACAATTATTAGAAGCTCTTACTACTAATAACTCTTCGTTAAAGCCATCAAACGCATAAGCGAAATCGAAATGCATCGAAGCCGATTGTAATTCGCTTAAATTAAGTGGTGGTAATACAATCATTTCTTTAAGCCCTTTTGCAGGGCTATTGGCCGCAATAAATTCTAATTGATTATTAGCCAAATTCCATCCTTGAGATACATCATTTGCAGCCCCAGTCAATGTCCAGTTTTTGGGCAAATCATTGGAGTCAAATTTTTCCCTCATGGGAATTTTATGTGTAATGATGTTTGGTGTTACGGTTTGAGAAAAATGACCATTCATTGAATTAATATTATCATCACCATTTATAAGCCAAACTTCAATTATTTGATTTGAATCGAAAGAAGCAAGAGGAAGTTGAAGGTTGATTTTTTCACCCGGTAATAAGTTTAGTTGTGGGTAACTAACTGTGCTTGTAGTTGCACCTAATTTGGTGCTTAAATCTAAATTTGTCAACGGTTGCATCCCTTTGTTTTCAACCCAAAACGATACTTCATTTTGATCGTTGCAAATGGTGGAAGGGGTTGTTAGCCCAATTAAAGCAATATCGTTGTATGAATTATCAACCACTTGGATATTGTCAATTAATATACGGTTACCTCCTTCGGATTTGCCGGTAAAAGAAAAGATCACTTCTTGATGTATGTATTTGGATAAATCCACCTGAATATGTTGCCAATCACTAGCACCCGAAGGGTAAAAAGCAACGGGGATCGTAGTTGTACTCAAATTTTTGCCTGATGCAATGTAAAGTGTATCACTAAAATTATTGCCACAATCGGTTGAAACCAATACGGCAAAAATATCATCAAATGATGATCGATAGCCATAAGCATAATCGAAAAGCAAGGTTTTTGAGGTTGAGCCAATGTCAAGTTTAGGCGATACGTAAGCATCAGAGCTATTCTCCTTTTTGTAATAATCAAAAACAGCAGCAAAATTACCTGTTGAGTAGAACATCGATTGGCTTTTATTTATCGAGCTGATTTCTTGGCTTGTTCTTACCGTCCAAAGAGGGCTAGAACTAGAAAAATCTTCGAATAGAGTTGTAACTGTTTCTGCTCGTAGGCTATTTTGAGTTAGCGTATTATTTTCCTCTATTTTATCCACTAAACCATTTACTGACTCAATTTTTGCGGTAAACTTTAAATTGCCAAATTCCATTAAATCAATAGAATTAAAAGTTAGTTCAATTGATTCATTGATATTTAGGTTAAATTCAAAATCCTGGTTGGCAACAAGAATATCATTGATATATAACGATAAATTAGTTTTATTAATAAATGAAATGCCCACATTTTTAACCTCAATTGTAGTTAAAAGTTGAGCATCGCAGATACCTAATGTGGGCGATACAAATGCAGTTAATGCCAGGTCTTCACTATTAGGAGGAATTAATCCTAAAGAAGTAGTTAAACTTAATCTTCGTGGGCTGTTCTCCATTATCACAAGCATTCTGTCTTTTTGGCCCGTACTAAATATGTTCATACATTCATCATACACATAATCCATATAATTCATAAACATATCTTGCGTGTTGCAACTTGTGGATGTACCTCCAACAGTAGGGCATCCTGTATAATTGTTATCGGCTTCAGGAGTATCAGTTACATAGTCATCAACTCCGCAACCTCCATCACCCCAAATATGGCGCAAGCCAAAAAAATGGCCTATTTCATGGGTAGCAGTTCTGCCAAGGTTAAAACGAGATTGTAAATTTGCAGTTGGGTCTTTTGTAATAGAACCAAATGCATCAGAGGTAATTACTATACCATCGGTGGTGTTATTATAAGGAGGTGCTAGTCCATCTAATAAATCGGATTGAGGATATTGAGCCCAACCCAACCAACCACAGCACAAAGGAGCAACCCAAATATTTAAGTAATCTTCAGAGGGCCAATAAATAGTCGATTTTAAGGCAACATCATTGGATATGCTCCAAGAAGTCTGACTTCCTAGTGTTCTGGTAATGCCATTAGTAGTAAGGTTGTTTGGGTCGCGCTTGGCTAATACAAATTCAAATCCTATATCGCTGTAAAGTGCTTTAAACTCTGCTGGTATATTAATGCTATCGGCATTTAACTTTCGATAATCTTCATTTAATACTTCTAATTGAGATAGTATTTGAGCTTCTGATATATTGCTTCCGCTACCAATGGCTTCGCCATTATGTACGATATGAATAACTACCGGAATTTGATAAATTATAACCTCATCAGCTCCAAATTCCTCTTGTCCTGCATTTGGTATTGCTAATTGCTTTTGATAAATCCAGTTTTCAAGTATTTCTTTAGATTCAACATTTTTCAGTTGATTCATATATTCAACTGTTCCGCAGTTGCGTTGGGCATTAGCGTGCAACGATCCTAATAACACTAGGCCGATTAATAGTATATATGATTTTACAAACTGCATTAGTACAAATCTAACATTATATGTGCTGAAAGTAGGGTGTAATTATACATACGTATAATTGGTTAGATTAGTATGTAAGAAGATGGTTTAAAAGTAAATTCGCTTTTAAACAAAAATGTAACTGATTGCCTTGAGATTAAGGCAGTGGTTTATTTAGGAGGGAGATTTATAGCTTCCACAGCTTTAATTTCAGGTACTGCTTTTAGAATGGCTTGTTCCACTCCGGCTTTTAATGTCATTTCGCTCATAGTGCATGAACTACAAGTGCCCAAAAGTTCTATTTGAAGGGTCATCTCTTTGGTTAATCCAACTACCCTTAGGTCACCCCCATCTGCTTCCAGATAGGGGCGAATGGTGCCTAGCGCATCTGCTAGCCTTGCCTGTAATGCGGGCGATATTCTATCTATTTTGCCGAACATCCCGCTCCTTCAATCATTTCCACAACTGTGGTATTTGGTTTAGATGCATTTCTTTTAGCCACTTCTTGTGCTAAAGATTCTGCAATTGTTTGAAAAGCATCGGAAGAAGGCCCATCGTTTAAAGAAGTAGGGTAACCACTATCTCCACTTTCTCTAATTCCTTGTACCAACGGAATTTCTCCTAAGAAAGGAGCCTCAAATTGTTTCGATAATTCTTTACCTCCACCTGTGCCAAAAATATAATATTTATTATCTGGCAATTCTTCTGGAGTAAAATAAGCCATGTTTTCAACCACGCCTAAAATAGGTACATCAATACTTGATTGCTTAAACATTCCAACACCTCTAATGGCATCGTTAACAGCTACTTTTTGAGGTGTAGTTACAATTAAAGCACCTGTAACGGGTAAAGTTTGTACCAATGTTAAGTGAATATCACTTGTGCCAGGAGGTAGGTCAATTAATAAATAATCAAGTTCGCCCCATTGTGTATCTGTAATAAACTGCTTTAATGCTGAGCTAGCCATAGGGCCACGCCAAACCATAGCGTCAGTCATATTAGATAAAAAACCAATAGACATTAATTTAACACCGTAGTTTTCAATAGGTAAAATTAGATTTTTGCCATTAACAGCTGTAACCGAAGGTTTTTCAAGTTCACACCCAAACATTGTGTGGATTGATGGCCCAAAAATATCAGCATCAATAATGCCAACTTTAGCACCCATTTTTGCCAATGATACCGCCAAATTAGAGGTAACTGTAGATTTACCTACACCACCTTTACCCGATGCAATGGCAATAATATTTTTTACTCCTGGTAATAAAGGAGCACCTTTTAAACGCGAGGTTGTAACTACTGAATCGAAAGCTACCGTTACTTCTAATCCTTCACCAATTTTTGCTTCTAATGCATTTACACAATCTTTTCGCATAACTTCTTTAAGAGGGCATGCGGGTGTAGTTAAAACGATCGTAAATTTTATGTTTTCACCATCAACTTCTACGCCTTCAATCATCTTTAACGTAACCAAATCTTTTTTTAAATCTGGGTCGTTTACAGTTGATAAGGCCTCTAGTACAAGTTCTTTTGTTATATCCATTTAAAAAAATCTTAAGAGGTTGTATTTAATAGTGCAAAATAACTTGTTTTGTTGGACTTTTGGCTTATTATCTAGTTAAAATCCTTCGCATTGATTCAAGATCACACCATAGAAGAAATAAAAAACCGCATTGATATTGTTGAAGTGGTGGGTGATTTTGTGAGTCTCAAGCGAAAGGGGCAAAATATGTGGGCTTGTTGCCCCTTTCATAACGAAAAATCTCCCTCCTTTTCAGTATCTGCAACTAAAGGGTTTTATAAATGCTTTGGCTGTGGCCAGGCTGGAGATGCCATTGATTTTGTAATGGAAATTGAGAAGTTGAATTATGTTGAAACATTAAAATTTTTAGCTAAAAAATATGGCATCGAAGTTCAAGAAGAAGAGCTAACCGATGACCAAGTACAAAAACAAAGTGAAAGAGAAAGCCTTTATATTATTCTTAATGCTGCCAAAGATTATTTTTCAACAACACTTTGGGATTCTCCAGAAGGCAGATCAATTGGCCTAAGTTATTTTCAAGAGCGTAAAATGACCGATGCCATTCTTAAAAAATTTGAGCTTGGTTTTGTTAAAGATGAGTGGGATGGCTTTTATAAACACGCTACAAAAAATGGACATACCGAAGAAATGCTTGAAAAGGCAGGGCTTCTAATTGTAAAAGCAGATAAAAAATACGATCGTTTTAGGGGGCGAATTATTTTTCCAATTCATAGTGCCCAAGGCAGGGTGGTTGGGTTTGGTGCAAGAGCACTTAAAAAGGATGATAAGCCCAAATACATTAATTCTCCTGAAACTTCGGTTTATGTTAAAAACCAAGTACTATATGGCTTGTTTCAGGCAAAACAAGCCATTCGAATGGCCGAAAATTGCTATTTAGTTGAAGGCTACACCGATGTTACATCAATGCATGAAGTAGGTATCGAAAATGTAGTAGCATCATCAGGTACTTCTCTTACCGAAGGGCAAATTAAATTGATTCAGCGGTTTAGCCCTACAATTACCGTTTTGTACGATGGAGATATGGCGGGCATTAAGGCCTCTTTACGCGGTATTGATATGATTTTGGCCCAGGGGCTAAATGTAAAAATGGTGCTGTTGCCCGAAGGCGAAGATCCTGATAGTTACTCCAAAGCATTGGGCAGTGACGCTTTTAAAAAATACTTAGAAGATAAAAAGGAAGATTTTATCCATTTTAAAGCCAACCTCTTGGCCAAAGAAGCCGAAAAAGACCCGATTAAAAAAGCTGAATCAATTAAAGAGATAGTATCCTCAATTGCTGTTATTCCTGATGCGATTAAAAGATCGGTTTATATTAAAGAAGCAGGCAATTTACTTGAAATTGAAGAGCAAGTGCTTGTTGGTGAGCTTAATAAAATACTTAGAAAAAAGGCGAAGACCTCAAAATTCACTCAAACTGAAGAGCTTGAAGTTGTAGCTCAAAATCAACCGCCAGAGCAAGAAGTAAGTTGGGATACCGTAGAAATTATTAAGTATCAGGAGCGGGAAAGTATAAGGTTATTACTGGAGTACTCTCAAGTAGAGCTAGATAAAGAAACTTCTTTGCAGTCATATTTGGTAAACGAGTTAGAGGATGTTACTTTTTTATCAGAAGTTCATGCTGAAATTTTTAATAAATTTAGAACTGAACTTGCCAATGGAAAATCTGCAACAATCGATTATTTTATAAAACATGGAAACCCAGAAGTACGCAAAACAGTAATTGATATTATTAGCCAGAAAAGGGAATTGAGCCCCAATTGGACTGATAAGTACAAAATTATTATTCCTAATGAATCTGATAAAGACCATTTGGAGCGTATTGCTTTAACTAATATTTTAAGATTAAAGCAACGAGTAGTTCGTAAAATGCTAGAAGATAATATTGAAAGATTAAAAACGGCTACTTCACAGGATGATGAAACTGAAATTCAGCAGATACATGCTGAGTTAAAACGAACCGAAACTGAAATTGCTTCGCAATTGGGGAATGTTATTTTGAATTAAATAGTTAGAACTATAATAAATAGTTTTAGATAAGAACTGATTAATTTTGTGCAAATATAAAATCGCAAAAAATGAGTAAGCTAAATACCATAGAAGAAGCTATTGAAGCTATAAAAAATGGGGAAGTAATTATTGTTGTTGATGATGAAGACAGAGAGAATGAGGGCGATTTTATATGTGCTGCTGAAACAATAACACCTGCAATTGTCAATTTTATGGCTACGCATGGCCGTGGCTTAATATGTGCTCCATTAGTTGAAGATCGTTGCGATGAGCTTGAACTAGATTTAATGGTGGGTAAAAATACCGCCTTGCATGCCACTCCTTTTACGGTATCGGTAGATTTAAATGGGCACGGATGTACCACAGGAATATCTGCAAGCGATAGAGCAAAAACTATTAAGGCATTGGTTGATCCCAATATTAAGCCAGAAGACTTAGGAAGACCAGGTCATATTTTTCCCTTAAAAGCGAAAAGAGGTGGAGTACTTCGTAGATCTGGGCATACTGAAGCAGCCATAGATTTAGCTCGTATGGCAGGGTTTAAACCCGCAGGTGTACTTATCGAAATAATGAATGAAGATGGCACAATGGCTCGTCTTCCTGATTTACTTAAAGTTAAAGAAAAATTTAACTTGAAACTTATTTCTATCGAAGACCTTATAACCTATAGATTACAAAAGGAATCATTAATAGAGAAAGGTGTTAAAGTTAAAATGCCAACGGAACATGGTGATTTTGATCTTACTTATTATACACAAAAGAGCACGGGCGAAAACCATTTAGCTTTAACAAAAGGCACTTGGGATAAAAATGAAGAAATATTAGTTAGAGTACATTCTTCATGTGTTACAGGCGATATTTTTGGCTCGTGCCGTTGCGATTGTGGTGCCCAATTACACGAATCATTACGAATGGTGGACCAAGCAGGCCAGGGCGTGGTTTTATATATGAACCAGGAGGGGAGAGGAATTGGATTAGAGAATAAACTAAAGGCGTATAAGCTTCAAGAAGAAGGATTAGATACAGTTGAGGCTAATTTAGAGCTTGGCTTTAAAATGGATAACCGAGATTATGGTGTTGGAGCTCAAATATTATGTGATTTAGGCGTTTCTAAAATTAAGCTCATTTCTAATAACCCTAAAAAAAGAGCTGGTTTAATGGGGTATGGCTTAGAAATTGTAGATACCGTTGCAATTGAAATTAAGCCAAACGTGCATAACGAAAAATATCTTAAAACAAAACGTGATAAGATGGGCCATAACATACTAAAAGGAGAATGATAAAAAGGTTACTTATATTGCTTCTATTTTTTTTAACTTTTACTGTAAAAGCTCAGGAGTTTCCATCTGAACTTTGGCATCAAGGGTTTGTAGTATTAGTAAATGAAGATACCATCAAGGGTAAAATAAAATATAATATTGATCAAGATATTGTTCAAATAGAAGCGAATAATAAAATTTATACGTACAGCAGTAAAAAACTATTTTACTTTCAAATTTTTGATGAAACGGTAGATTCGTATCGTGAGTTTTATACGATACCTTTTGCACAGATAAATCAATACGAAGCTCCAATTATATTTGAAGTGCTGGTTGAGGGTAGGTTAACCTTGCTTTGCCGAGAATCTATCACAACCAAAACCGTGAATGATAATAATATAAACCCTTATGGTTCAGCAATGTCGTATAGTAGAGATGTGCTAACTTATACCTATTACTTTCTTGATGAAAAGGGAAAAATAACTTTATATAGCTTAAAAAAGCGCGATCTTTTAAGAGTGCTTACTAAACGTGCAGATAAAATTAATGAGTACATGAAAGTAAATCATCTTAGAGCAGACAAACGCTATGATCTTAGCCGAATAATTTCGTTTTACAACGGAATACTTTAAGGTTACCTTAAATAAAACGCTTATTTTTACGTCATTCCTTTTTAATACACGTCATTCCTGCGAAGGCAGGAATCTGCAATTAAACAGACTCCTGCTTTCGCAGGAATGACTTTTAAACTCATTTTTTTATGTCAAAACCTTTAATATTAGTTTCTAACGATGATGGAATAACATCCAAAGGGATTCGAGTTTTGGTAGAAGCTATGCAAACCATTGGCGAGGTTGTGGTGGTTGCACCCGATAGCCCTCAATCAGGCATGGGGCATGCCATTACCATTGGCAATACACTCAAACTTGAAAAATCTAGTATTTTTAAAGATGTTGATGCATACGAGTGTTCGGGTACGCCTGCCGACTGCATTAAAATAGCCAAGCACTTTGTGCTTAAAGATCGCAAACCCGATTTGGTGGTTAGTGGCATTAATCATGGTAGCAATACCTCTATTAGTGTGCTCTACTCGGGCACGATGTCAGCAGCCATAGAAGGGGCTTTAGAAGGGTTGCCTGCCATTGGGTTTTCGTTATGCGATTATTCTTCTGATGCAGACTTTAGTCATACCATTCCTTATTTAATTAAATTAGCCAAAGAAACTCTCAAAAGAGGCTTGCCTAAAGGAGTTGCTCTAAATGTTAACTTTCCTCCAATACAAAATAATAAGATTGCTGGTATTAAAATATGTAAACAAGCTGATGCCAAGTGGCAAGAAGAGTTTGTTGAACGATACGACCCTTACGGAAGAAGGTATTTTTGGATGGCCGGTAATTTTGTAAACTTTGATAAAGGCCAAGATAATGATGAGTGGGCTGTAAATAATAATTATATTTCTGTAGTCCCTTGTCAGTATGATTTAACAAGTAAATCGGCTATGGAAACTATTGCTAAGGGTTGGGAGCTTGATAAATAGGGTTAAGTTCTATAGCATACAGCAATCTATCATTAAAGATTAAAGTAGTATTCTTTTGATTCAAATCTTAAAAAACAGTATAACGTCATTCCTGCGAAGGCAGGCATCTGTAAATATGGAAGAGTAGCAGTTGTTATAAAAAGTGTAAAGTAGTCTACTTATTGTCTTTTTTTAGCATTATACAAGGCGGGTTTCTGCCTACGCAGAAATGACGTGCTTTTTTTGATCAGTACTTACAGTATATTTTATTTTGCTGTTATTATTAGAACTTAACCATAAATAGTAATTGTATTATGATATAATAAAAGGCCTTAGCTAAACAATTAACTAAGGCCTTTAGGGTTGTTAATAGCAAACCTTCTTATTTCATATCAAGAATCCATGCTACATGATTAAACCATTTTTCATCAATCACAGCAATAGCTCCAACCATTTTTAATGTTGAATAATAGTTATTAATTAAGTTTTCTAGTTGATTGGCATTGGGCCTAATAGCCATACCAATAGGTTCTACCGTAAAGGGGGTAGTCATATAGGCTAATTCTTCCTGTGGGTGTTTTAATGTTGCCACTTGGCAAATTTCAACATCGGCAATCATTGCTTTCACTTTGTTGTTAATTACCATTTCAATTGCTTGGTCGTAGCTATCTGCTAATAGTAGTGTTGCCTTTGGCAAGTTCTCCTTAACAAAACGCTCGCTAGTAGATCCTTTTAATGTAACCAACGTTACTTTTGGGTTATTTATTTTAGCTGTTTCATCCAATAAAGAGAGTGTGGTTGATTTCGTTAAAATAGATTTTCCTGAAATCTTATAAGGCCCAATGAATTTAGCTTTTTCGGTTCGTTCTGCTGTTATAGTCATTCCAGACATAATAATCTCCACCTTTCCATCTGCCAAAGCAGGTAACAACTCATTAAAAGGAAGCTTTACTAAAGTTAATTTAACTCCTAATGCTTCAGCAAGTAATTTGGCGAAGTCAACTTCGTAACCAACTAACTCTCCAGATGTGGAAACCATATTGTAAGGAGGTTGGTTGCCTGTCATTCCAACTTTTAGTTCTCCATTTTTAAGAATTTGGGTTAATACAGATTTTTTTTGAGCGTTAGCTGAAAATAAAATGGCTACAGAAAGAACCATCAAGACAATTATTCTTTTCATTTTGTGAGATTTTAGTTAATTTGAAAATGTAAATATACACTCTCGATCGTTTTTACTTTAGATACTGATGTAATTTGAGAATAAAGAAAAATTCGAAACTATTAACCAGACGGACATAAGACATAAAGATTCTTATTTTAACAAGTTAAAAATAATTTAATAATGGTTAATTGCCGAAGTGTTAATAATACCCCGGTGGCTCTGCTTCGGGGTAGTTTATTAT